>NZ_JAPMOU010000010.1 GCF_028858535.1 Spartinivicinus poritis | reverse complement strand
ACTGGAAAAGCAAGTTAAACAAGCTGCTCCGAAGAAAGCTGACAAAATCAACTTTATTTCCTATGCAGATGATTTTGTCATTACTGGTGCCTCACAAGAGTTGCTAGAAAGCAAGATAAAACCACTAGTAAGGGAGTTTCTCAAGGAACGGGGGTTAGAGCTTTCGGAAGAGAAAACGAAAATAACTCACATCGGAACAGGGTTTGATTTCCTGGGTTTTAATATTAGAAAGTACAAAGAAAAGCTGCTGATTAAACCAGCGAAGCAAAATGTACTCTCGTTTGTGAACAATATTAAAGCCATTATTAAGAAGCATCCCACTATGGCAGCAGGTGATTTAATTAGAATCCTCAACCCGAAAATAATTGGCTGGGGAAACTATTACAAACACGCTGTTGCCAAACGAACCTTTGGATATATCGACAACCAAATTTTCAAGTCGCTGTATAAATGGTCCAAGAGAAGACACCCAAATAAAAACACCGAATGGATAATACGGAAATATTATGGTGTTCAAGGTTATCCTAAATGGATATTTCAAGGAAAGACGTTAATAAATAACCAAATAACGTGTCTCTATTTGGCCAAAATGTCCAAAATCCCAATTAAACGCCACATCAAAATTAAGGGAAACGCTAATCCATTTGATCCTGTTTATGCAGAAAGGCGTAGTAACAGGAAAAACTGGAGAAATACATGGGCTAAAATGCCCATGGCAGCGCTTTAAGGAGAAGTAGCCGGGTAACACGGAATGCCTTTGAGAGGCTTGAGCTGTATGCAGTGAAAGTTGCACGTACAGTTCTTAGGAGGGCGGCAGCTGGTAACAGGTGCCGCCTATCCGACTTGTGCTAGCTTACTTTTTCTCATTAATTGAGGCCTGGTCAACCTGTTCTGCTATTTCTGGCTCCAGATAAGCTTGTTCTAGTAGTTCTGCAGCCCAATCAGCTCGCTCGGCTAAGAACTTTAACATTCTAATGGCAATAATTTGGGCTGCAGGCAAACTGCTCCACATGGTTTTAGTGAGACAGCGCCAGTGATCAACTTGAATAGACTTGGGTCGATTTAGCTGCTCAAAACAGGTTTGACAAAGTAGCAGACATTGATCAACTTCAGGCTCAATAGGAACAGGTGGTACTTCATAAATAGTTAACTTTACACCACTTGCTTCGCATAGTTCGCAGCAAGATTTTGCACGACGGGTAAGGTTTTTCCCTAGTAAGTTAAGATCGCTTAAGCGAGCATGATAGTTGTCGTATCCTTTGGCCATTTTCTCACCTGATAGAGTTGACGTTGCTTCCACTAATACACTTTATAGTGGTACTGATGGGTTGTTGCCATCAGTTGGGGATGAAAAGGCAACTAAATGATCTGCTTCTACTTTAATACCAATTTGCTCACCCACTTCATAGTTGTGGTGGCTGGGAATTAATGACTCAACAATGCTGCCAGTAGGCAAACGTAAATGATAGTGGGTCATGGCACCTTTAAATATTTTTTGTACAACTTCTGCTTTGATCGGGCTATTTGGTGCTTCGATTACATCATCTGGGCGCAGCAATACTTCAATGGGGGTGCCAACCACCCAGTTGTAAGAACGGTTGCCTGTTAACTCACCCAGTTCCGTTGCGACACTTTCCGGGCTAATGGCATTGCCACGAATAAAATGCCCCTGGCCAATAAAGTTAGCAACAAAGTGTGAGCGTGGCTCGTGATATAAATTGTAAGGAGTATCCCATTGAAGTAACTTGCCGTCTTTCATGACACCAACTTTGTCAGAAAAGCTAAATGCTTCTTCCTGGTCGTGGGTTACTAAAATAGCGCTGATACCTTGGCTTTTTAGTATCTCTCGCACTTCTTCGCTAAGGCGACGGCGCAGGTCAACATCCAGGTTTGAAAAAGGCTCATCCATTAATAACAGCTTGGGGGCTGGAGCTAGTGCACGAGCCAGGGCAATCCGCTGTTGTTGACCACCAGATAGCTCGTGGGGGTAGCGTTCTTCATAACCAGTTAAATTAACCAGTTTTAGTAGTTTTTCAATGGTTGCTGCTTTATTTGCCTGTTTAGGTAGCCCAAAGGCGATATTTTTAGCAACGGTTAAGTGGGGAAACAAGGCATAGTCTTGAAACACCATACCAATTTTACGCTGCTCTGGTGGTATGCTTTTTTTAGGGCTTGATAGTAGGGTGTCCGCTAATGTAATCGAACCCTGGCTCACGGATTCAAAGCCTGCAATTGCTCTTAGGGTAGTGGTTTTTCCGCAACCACTAGGACCTAACAGACTACAAATGTCGCCCGAATTAATATGAAAGCTAATCTGGTGAACTATGGTATGGTGATTATAGCCACTGTGGACATCATCTAATGCAAGTAATGGTGGTTCCATCTTTAAAGATATAAATGCTTAAGTGTCGTGGGTTGGAGTTGAGTTATGGTAGAGCTGATCAGGCTACGTTTGCAACTGAAAAAGGTAAATTAATGAATGCAGTAGAGCTGGGTGTATTTGCCAATCGTTTGAGTGCTGTTTGTGATGAGATGGGAGCTGTTTTAAAGCGCTCTGCGTTTTCGCCTAATATTAAAGATCGATTGGACTTCTCTTGTGCTGTTTTTTCTAAGGCAGGTGAGTTGGCTGCTCAAGCTGCTCATATTCCTGTGCACTTGGGGAGTATGGCGTATGCTATGCAACAAATTGTAGAGTCTGTCCAGTGGTTGCCTGGTGATATGGTGGTTGTCAATGATCCTTTCTTGGGGGGAACCCACTTGCCAGATGTAACGATCATAACACCAGTATTTATTAATAATCAGCTTGCAGCATTTGTTGCTAATCGGGCTCATCACGCCAATATCGGTGCTGCTACCCCAGGCTCAATGCCTGTTTCTTCTCGGTTGGAAGAAGAGGGTGAAGTGATTCCTCCTACTAAAATTTATCAACAAGGAAACTTGGTGAAGCCGGTGTTTTCACGCCTAGCCAAATCAGATCAGGTGGAGCAGGCAGGTGATTTTTATGCGCAAATCAGTGCTTGTCAGCTAGGTAGTGAGCGGCTAATGGCACTGTTAAGTCATTATGGATTGGACACCTTTGATAGCTTATTACAATCGTTAAATGATTATGGTGAGCGTCTGGCACGTCAAACCATTCAGCAAATACCCGATGGGACTTATTGCTTTGACGATGTCATGGATGATGATGGGCAGGGGAACAGTGATATTGTCATTAATATGAGTCTGCACATTAGAGGGGACTCAGTACAGGTTGATTTTACCGGTACGGCCCAACAGGTTGCGGGGAATATCAATTGTCCTTTATCGGTTACTGCCGCTGCTGTTTATTATGGTTTTCGGTGTTTGATGCCAGATGTAACACCGGCCTGTGCCGGTAGTTTTAAGCCTATTCAATTGCAGGCACCACTGGGTAGCCTGGTTAATGCCCAGCGGCCTGCTGCAGTAGCTGCTGGTAATGTAGAAACTTCATCACGCATTGTTGATGTAGTGTTAGGCGCTTTAGCCAAAGCCATTCCGGAGAGAATTCCTGCCGCTAGCCAAGGTACTATGAATAATATTGCAATGGGCTGGCCTGCAGAGGGTAGTCGGCCTGGTTGGGATTATTATGAAACTATTGCTGGTGGTATGGGGGCGAGTCAGGCTGGCCCAGGTTTGACAGCGGTGCATAGTCACATGACAAATACCTTGAATACACCTGTCGAAAGTTTAGAAATGCACTATCCGCTACGGATAAAGCGGTATGCCATTCGTTATGGCTCTGGTGGGCAAGGAAAAAACCCTGGCGGAGACGGAGTTGTCAGAGAGTTTGAGTTTTTACAACCGACGCAAGTCACGCTGCTTACTGAACGACGAGTCAATGAGCCTTGGGGAGTAGCAGCAGGTGGAAATGGCATGGCAGGGTTGAATGGTCTGAATTATCGAGATATTGGTGGTAAGTGCAGCTTTATTGCCAAACCTGGGGATGTACTTACAATTAATACCCCAGGCGGTGGTGGTTATGGAAATGGCGTAAGGATTCCTCAGGTATTACGGACATAGCTTAGACACACAACTACAAAGAAATTTATAGAAGCAATTTTGTTAGGGCTTAGGTAAAATAGTGGCAGTGTTTAATGAGCTGATATGTGATGAGGTAATCGAATGGACATCATGGCGCAGATTGAAGAGCAAATAAAATCCAACCCAATTTTGTTGTATATGAAAGGGTCTCCTAAGTTGCCTCAATGTGGCTTTTCTTCTCGTGCAGCACAAGTGATGATGGCTTGTGGCGAAAAGTTTGCTTATGTTGATATCTTGCAAAACCCTGAAATTCGTGCCAGCCTGCCTCAATATGCTAACTGGCCAACGTTTCCTCAATTGTGGGTTAATGGTGAGTTGGTGGGTGGAAGTGACATCTTGATGGAGATGTATGAAAGTGGCGAACTGCAAAAGCTGGTAAAAGCTGCTGTGGCAGACGTTACCCAAGAAGACGAGAAACCAGCTGAATAGTTAACACGGCTATTGGCGTTTGATCGTCTTGTTTGAAAAGGTCGCGTAAGCGGCCTTTTTTATAGTCTTAATAAAAACACAAATACATGGCTAAAGGGCACCCTAAAGACTAAATAGTCGGACATTTTTATTTTATTTAGGGTTAAGATCGATTTACCTTCAAGGAAGAATCATTCAATTGAAGAGTAAAAGGAATAGGCTGTGAGCTTATCAGGTAGAACCCTTTTTATTTCTGGTGCGAGTCGTGGAATCGGTAAAGCCATTGCGCTAAGAGCGGCTCGAGATGGTGCCAATATTGTGATTGCTGCCAAAACAGCAGAGCCTCATCCCAAACTGCCGGGTACTATTTATACGGCAGCTGAAGAAATTGAGGCAGCAGGAGGTAAAGCACTCCCTTGTATTGTTGATATTCGTTTTGAAGATCAAGTGGAAAGTGCGGTAAAAAAAGCAGCGCAAACCTTTGGTGGTATTGATATCTTAGTCAATAACGCTTCAGCTATTAGCCTAACCAAAACCACTGATACTGAAATGAAGCGTTATGATTTAATGCATCAGATTAACACTCGCGGCACATTTCTTTGTTCAAAAACCTGTATTCCTTTTTTAAAAGAAAGTGATAACCCTCATGTGCTTAATTTATCACCACCATTAAATATGGAACCCCGTTGGTTTGGCCCGCATGTAGCGTATACCATGGCTAAATATGGGATGAGTATGTGTGTGTTAGGTATGGCGGAAGAATTTAAAAAAGAAGGCATTGCTTTTAACGCGCTATGGCCAAAAACAGTTATTGAAACGGCTGCAGTGCGTAATTTATTGGGGGGAGAGGCTGTTTGCTCGAAAGCCAGAACACCAGAGATTATGGCTGATGCAGCTTATGCCATTTTAAATAAAAATTGTCGGGAATATACCGGTAATTTTTTTATTGATGAAGACGTATTGAGGGAGTCAGGGGTTACTGATTTTTCACAGTATAAGGTTAATCCAGAGTTGTCAGATAAAGAGTTATTGCCGGACTTTTTTATTTAATACGTTTTAATGGCTGAAAAAATACTAATAACTTCTGTCTTCTTTTGAGAAAAAATTAGAACATATAACCAAAGTCCCTTTTTGCATGAAAGGGAGGATTAGAATTCTAGCACTATCCAACCTCCCCCTTTAGAGGGTGTCGCAAAAGCACCACAAATCAAGTCCCTTCTCCCCTGTGGGGGAGAAGGTTACTGACTACAAAAAACAAAACTAAGAATAATAACAATGCCATATCAATCAGTATTTCGACCTAATTTATTTCAAAATAAAACCATGGTGGTGACGGGGGGCGGTAGTGGTATTGGTCGTTGTACTGCTCATGAGTTAGCTGCGTTGGGTGCTACGGTTGTGCTTATTGGACGAAATGAAGATAAGCTAACAAAAACGGTTGATGAAATTCAAACTGATGGTGGCACTGCTAATTATTTTTGTTGCGATATAAGACAAGAAGCGTCCGTTAAAGAGACAGTTGAAAATATCGTTAAACAACATACTGTCATTGATGGGTTGGTGAATAATGCTGGAGGGCAGTTTCCAGCGCCTTTATCGCAGATCTCACAAAAGGGGTTTGAAACCGTTGTTAGGACCAACTTGGTGGGTGGCTTTTTAATGGCCCGTGAGGTGTTCACCCAATCAATGGCTAAAAAGGGCGGCGCTATTGTTAATATTGTCGCTGATATGTGGAAAGGGATGCCAATAATGGGGCATTCGGGGGCAGCTCGGGCTGGCATGGTGAACTTGACAAAAACCGCTGCAGTCGAGTGGGCTAGGTCTGGTGTCAGAGTGAATGCGGTAGCTCCAGGCTGGATTGCCTCTAGTGGATTTGATCACTATGAGAATAGCTTTAAAACATTATTACCTAAATTGAGTCAGGCAGTGCCGTTACAGCGATTTGGTACGGAATCTGAAGTGAGTGCCGCTATTGTATTTTTGCTGAGTGATGCGGCGGCTTTTATTAACGGTGAAACAATCCAGGTAGATGGTGCCGCACCTTTGTCTACAGTGATGTGGCCTATGCATGGCCATCAACGGTCAACGCCATATAATGGTTTTCATCGGGCAAAACTGCCTGAAGTATTAATGCCTCAGGATGAGGCGGAATAATCAATATGCCAGTGATTGAAACGGCTGTTAATTGTGATACACCGGAATTCAAAACGCACTATCAGCAAAATGAAACACTCATTACAGCCTTTCGTGCTATCGAAAATAAAATTCGGCAAAACTCGCAAAAACGCGAAACGGTATTTCGGCGACGTAATCAATTATTACCAAGAGAACGATTAGATTATTTATTAGACCCGGCAAGTCCTTTTATTGAACTGTCCACTTTGGCTGGTTATCAGATGCATGATGATGACGGTGATGAAAATGCAGCGGGAGGGGGTGTGATTACTGGCATTGGCTGGGTGTCAGGCGTGCGTTGTGTCGTATTTGTCCATGACTCGGCCATTAAGGGCGGTGCGGTGGCGCCAATGGGGCTGCAAAAAAGCCTGAGAGCACAGGAAATCGCCTTGCGACATAAACTGCCGATGGTGATTTTGGCAGAAAGTGCTGGGGCAAACTTGTTGTATCAAGCCGAAATTTTTGTTGATGGTGGGCGTTTATTTGCCAATATGGCTCGTTTATCAGCAGCGGGTATTCCACAGATTACCGTAGTACATGGCTCTTCTACGGCAGGAGGCGCCTACTTACCAGGTATGTCAGATTATGTGGTGATGGTGCGTGATAAAAGTAAAGTGTTTTTGGCTGGCCCGCCGTTGGTGAAAGCTGCATTAGGTGAAGAGGCTACCGATGAAGAATTAGGTGGGGCTGTTATGCATGTGACTTGTGCTGGTACCGCAGAATATTTAGCTGAGGATGACCAGCACGGGATTCAAATTGCACGGGATTTACTGGCGAAGCTTCCCTGGCAGACAAGTGAATATTATCAAGCAACGAGAGTTTTGGAACCCCATTATCCTATAGATGACCTGTTAGGTATTGTTCCTCCTGATTATAAAACCCCTTATGATGTACGAGAGGTAATTAGTCGGTTAGTCGATGACTCTGATTTTTTACAGTTTAAACCTTTATTTGGTAAAGAGCTGATATGTGGTCATGCCAAAATGAGCGGGTTTGCCTGTGGCATTATCGGCAATAATGGGCCTATCTATCCAGAAGGTTCTATGAAGGCAGCTCAATTTATTCAGTTGTGTTGTCAAAGCGCCGTGCCGTTGATTTTTTTACACAACACCACCGGATATATGGTAGGAAAGCAGGCTGAAGCCATGGGGGCAATTAAACATGGCTCTAAAATGATTCAAGCAGTCACTAATGCGGATGTACCTAAAATATCGTTAATGATTGGAGGCTCTTTTGGGGCTGGAAACTATGGGATGTGTGGTCGGGCGTTTGATCCGAATTTTTGTTTTAGCTGGCCTAATAGCCAAATTTCAGTGATGGGGGGTGCACAAGCGGCAAAAGTAATGGAGCTAGTGACCATTGAAAAATACAAAAAACAGGGTAAACCGATTCCCGCTGAAGTATTGGCTGGTATGACAGATAAAATTAAGCAGCAGTTTAAAGAACAATCAACAGCTTTATATGCCACTGCCAGGCTTTGGGATGATGGCATTATCGATCCTAGGGATAGCCGACGAGTGCTGTCTGAATGCTTAGCCATCTGTGCAGAGGCAGAAAAACGACAGTTAAAGTTAAATAGTTTTGGTGTAGCAAGAATGTGATTTTTTGCTTCAGTGGTTTTCGCAAAAGTTAGTGGATGTGGGGTAACAGGGTATTCTGTAGCGGCGACATGGATGTCGCTTTAGTTCTTGATGGGCCAAGGATGGCACTTCAAGAGCGGTGGAAGAATATTCTGTTGCTCCATATCGAACATAAGTTAATTGGTATTTCCTTTTAGTTGTAGCTTTAAATAGGTTTTAAAGCTTAGGGTATATTTAGCGCTAAATATAATAAGGACAAGGAATGTTATTTACAGAACAGCACATAATCCTGCGGGATCAAGTACGTAAATTTATCGAAAATGAAATTAATCCTTTTGTTGATGAGTGGGAAGAAAAAGAACAGTTTCCTGCTCATGAACTGTTTGCAAAGGCGGGTAAATTGGGATTTTTAGGCGTCAATAAACCTGAGCAATATGGTGGCATGGGGTTGGATTACTCCTATGCATTGCTGATGGCTGAGGAATGGGGACGAATCAACTGTGGTGGCGTGCCCATGGCAATAGGCGTACAAAGTGATATGTGTATGCCTGCTCTGGCACGATTTGGTTCAGAAGAATTAAAACGTAATTTTTTGGCCCCTTCTATTCAAGGTGAATTAGTGGGTTGTATTGGCGTGAGTGAGCCCTCGGCAGGTTCTGATGTGGCTTCGGTTAAAACCACTGCCCGTAAAGTGGGTGATGATTATGTCATTAATGGCACAAAAATGTGGATTACCAACGGGTTGCAAGCAGACTGGATGTGTTGTTTGGCTAATACTGGTGATGGGCCTGTCCATAAAAATAAATCACTCATTGTAGTGCCACTGCATGAAAAAGGGATTACTCGCCAAAAACTAAAAAAATTGGGGATGGCTTCTTCAGATACCGCACAATTATTTTTTGATGATGTGAAAGTACCTCAGCGTTATGTTATCGGAGCAGAAAATCAAGGCTTTACCCTACAAATGATGCAGTTTCAAGAAGAACGTATGTGGGGAGCTGCCAATGTGCTAACAATGCTGGAAAGCGCTATTAAGGATACGATCGAATACACTCAAACCCGCCAAACCTTTGGTAAACCGATTATTGATAATCAATATGTGCACTTTACCTTAGGTGAGTTAGCCACGGAGGTAGAAGCGTTAAGAGCGTTAGTATACCGAGCAGCGCAAGATTATATTGATGGGCAGGATGTAACACGCCTAGCCAGTATGGCGAAATTAAAAGCCGGGCGGCTATGCCGAGAAGTGGTAGATAAATGTCTGCAGTTTTGGGGAGGCATGGGGTATATGTGGGAGACCCGAATTTCTCGTCAGTTTAGAGATGGCAGGCTAATGTCGATAGGGGCTGGGGCTGATGAAATTATGCTAGGGATTATTTGTAAATTAAATGGTATTTACCCCTCAAAACAGAAATAAGTCAGATGATGAATAAAATACTGGTTGCCAACCGAGGTGAAATTGCGGTTCGAGTGATTAACGCAGCCCATCAGTTAGGCTATCAAACAGTTGCAGTATTTAGTGAAGCAGACCGGGCTGCATTACATGTTTCACTGGCTGACCAAGCGGTATTTATTGGTGCTGCAAATAGCAGGGATTCGTATTTGAATATTTCTGTTGTGATCAATGCAGCCAAAAAAGTAGAGGCTGATGCAATTCACCCTGGCTATGGTTTTTTAGCAGAAAATGCTGACTTTGCGAAAGCCTGTGAAGAGGCGGGTTTAATTTTTATTGGTCCTTCCTCTGAAGCCATTCACATGATGGGGAATAAAGCACAGGCAAAAGATTGTATGGAAGTGGCTGGTGTGCCTTGCATTCCCGGCTACCGTGGTAATGACCAGCAGCTGAGTACTCTCCAGCAACAAGCAGCAGCTATTGGTTTTCCTGTTTATATCAAAGCGGCTTTAGGGGGCGGTGGCAGGGGAATGCGGCAAGTGATGTTTACAGAAGAGCTGCCTGCTGCTATTGAGTCTGCAAAATCAGAAGCCAAGTCAGCCGTTGGCGATGATCAACTGATTCTGGAAAAAGCCATTACTAATGGCCGTCATATAGAGTTTCAAGTTTTAGCTGATCGGCAGGGGCATACTATCCACTTGGGAGAGCGTGATTGCTCATTACAGCGACGTCATCAAAAAGTGATAGAAGAAACTCCTTCACCTGCGGTGAATGACATATTGCGCCAGCGAATGGGTAAAGTCGCTGTAGAAGCTGCAAAGGCCATTGGTTACATAGGTGCTGGAACTGTCGAATTTTTATTGGCAGAAAGTGGTGAGTTTTATTTTCTGGAAATGAATACTCGGTTGCAGGTTGAACACCCGGTTACGGAAATGGTAACGGGAATCGATCTGGTTAAGTGGCAATTAAAAATAGCTGATGGTCAATCATTAACTATTCAACAGCAAGATATCCTCATGACAGGTCATGCGATTGAAGCGCGATTGTATGCTGAAGACCCTGACCAACAATTTTTACCTCAAACCGGTGATATTAAACTCTGCCAATTTCCTAAAATTGAAGGGGTGCGGTACGATCGAGGAGTGAAAACGGGGCAAACAGTATCCGCGTATTATGATCCAATGCTGGCCAAAATCATTGGTACAGGCGAGACGCGAGAAGAAGCCAGGCGTCGTTTAATACGTGCCTTACAACAGACAGTATTATTAGGTCCTATCACCAACCGACAATTTTTAGTTGAATTGTTGCAGTCATCTGTATTCATTGCAGGTAAGGCTCATTGTCAATTTATTGAGCAGCAATTTTTTAATAAAACTGAGCCGGTTAGTGAAAGAGATAAAATAGGTAATAGTCAACTCATTGCGTTAGCGGCTATCAGCGTGACCTTGTTAATGAATAATAACTATTCTCATCAGCATCAGGGGTGGCGTAATAGTGGACTGGCTAGTGGGTATTGTCGTTTGAAAGCAGATAATAACAGCGTGTTTAGTTGCAAATTGCAGAAACTATCTCACCCGTTTTACCAAGTGGTTATTGATGATATGCCAGCCATTGATTTGAACATTGTGAGTATTGATGATCATCAATGGCGTTACAGTATTGAAGGAATTGTTAATACGGCTTATGTTTTGGTTGAGCAAGGTCAGGTTTTTATTTCTAATCAAGCTCAGCAGATTCGTTTGACACAACTAGGTTTTGAATCAGTTCAGGAGTTAGAACAAGCTCATAATAATGTATCAGCACCTATTTCTGGCTGTGTGGTAAAAGTGTTAGTTGATACGAATCAAACAGTGGCTAAAGGCGATAAGTTAGTTGTTATAGAAGCAATGAAAATGGAGCACGTGGTTGTTGCTCCTCTTTCGGGTACTATTGATAAGGTGTATGTTGCATCAGGGCAGCAGGTGTCGGCAGGTACCTTATTAATTGATATACACCCATCATGATATACCCTTCACGAATGACTTCTAGGTTTTGTTATGACCACTATGGAGGGTGGGAATGCAGTTTATGCATAGTGGTATGGGTACCACTAATTAGAGCAATGCAGGAGCAATTGCCGAGGAGCATTTAACTGTCTTCATTCCTCGCCTCAATCACCTATTATTATAGGCTCATGGGGCCATCGTCACTTGATGGCCGCACCTAAAAACCATTCGTATTGGGTATAAAAAAATTATAAGAGTTTAAGGGCTTAAGTAATGGATAAAGCAATTATTACCTGTGCGGTTACTGGTGTATTAACCGATCCTCAAAAATACCCTGTGCCAGTTACCGTAGAGGAAATGGCTGAAGCTTGTAAAGGTGCCCATAATGCCGGTGCTGCTATTATGCATGTACACTTTCGTTGTCAGCAATCAGGTAAAGGCCATCTACCTAGTTGGGAGCCTGAAGTGGCTGCAGATATTGTTGCGGCTATTCGCCAAGCTTGCCCTGAAGTGATTATTAATATGAGTACAGGTGTCGTGGGTAGTGATGTGAGTGGCCCTATTAATTGTTTAAAAAAAGTAAAACCAGAAATTGCAGCATGTAATGCAGGTACCTTAAATTATCTAAAAACCCGCAAAGATGGTAGCTGGGCCTGGCCACCAATGGTATTTGATAACCCAGTGAAAAAGGTTCAGCAAATGCTAGTGGCAATGGCTGAAACGAATACCATACCTGAGTTTGAGTGCTTTGATGTGGGTATTGTTCGGTCTATTGGTTTATATGTCGAAAATGGAATGGCACCTGCCAAGCCTGATTATAATTTTGTTATGGGGGTTGCGTCTGGAATGCCGACGGACCCTGAACTATTGCAATTATTAGTGAAGTATCGAATTCCAGATACATGTTGGCAGGTTACGGCAATTGGGCGGAAAGAGGTATGGCCTCTTCATCAACGGGCAGCTGAGTTAGGGGGAGCATTAAGAACAGGGCTTGAGGATACGTTCTATTTACCTAATGGGGAAAAAGCACGGAGTAATGCAGAATTAATTGAGAAGTTAGTTACTTGCGCTCGGTTAGCAGGCAGAGACATTGCTTCACCAACGGAAGTGCGTGAAATGATGAAGTTAACGGCTTTTGATTAATCAGTTTCTTTCTCGTTGCTTAAATTCGATCTAGCTATCGGTTTCACTGTTATACTTTAGGGCACCTCTAATAGTTGTTCAAGACCCCATCAGCTTGCGCGGAGGCCATAAGTAATTATTAGAAGTACCCTAAAGTTCAAATCTACTTATATTTCATATAGCTGGGTAGTAAATGATGAAATATAAATGTATCCAGATATTTCTCATAGCAATTTACACTATACTGTTACCTCGTGAAAGCCCCTTTGTCTGTGCTAAAGATAATTATATTGTGGGATATGGTGAATTTTTCCCCTTTATGTATACAGGTAAAAATGCTGAAGCAGTAGGGTTAGATATTCAGTTAGTTAAAACGGTTTTTGAGCAAGCGGGTTGTACGGTCCATTTCGTTGATATGCCTTGGTCAAGAATGGTTAAAGGAATGAAGCATGGGATGCCTGTTATGTTTAGTAAAAAAACAACGCCAAGAGAAGATTTAGCCATGATTAATCAAAAACTTCAGGCATTTAAGAAAACAGAATTATACCGGACATTGTATGGGGGAATGAAGTTTCATATTCGTGAAGATTAATAAACATGCAGTTTAGTTAAATCTTTCACGTGTGGTATTGCTATGAAAAATTTTATAAGTGGGTGTTGGTTTATTGTTCTATGCTTTGCTGCTGGAGTAGCACTAGCTGATATTAATAACCGTAAAATTATTTTTAATATGGGAGATAAAGAATACCCACCCTATATGTTGTTTGATGAAAATGGCGAGGCAAAAGGGATTATGTATGATGTTTTACAGGAAATTGCTAATAAGCAAGGTTATAAGGTGGTTGCTGTTAAAATGTCAAAAAAACGGGTTAGGGTTAGTTTAGAACATGGTAAGTTGGATGCAACACCTAGAGCAATAGAATGGGAAGCTAACCCTAATCGCTATGTATTTACCAGTCCCATTATACTGCAAAGAGATGTTCTTTTTTCACTGTTATCACAACCTATTGAATTCAACCGGATTGAGGAGCTGAAAATACATGCTGTTATTTTACGTAAAGGCTATGTTTATCCAACCTTAGCTGGTTTAATTGATAATAAATTAATACAGGTTGTGTATACTAATAGCGAAGAGAATATGCTGAATATGTTGCGTTATAGAAGAGCTGAGGCCGCTGTTATTTCAGAGTTTGTTGGCTTATGGCTTATCAAACAGCAAAAAGCGAAGGGTATATTCTATGTTTCAAAAGGTGCTATTGATGAGGTGGCGTATCGGATAATGTTTACAAAGCCTTGGGCTGGGTTTGTTCAATTGTTTAATAATGAACTGACAGTTATGAAAAAGACTGGGGCAATTAAAGATATAGTAAATAAGTATATAGAAAACTAATAGCTGTATTATAGAAAGAGGTATTTTGTAATTCATAAGCTGGTTTCAAATAAAAATCGACATTATAGACGGCAATAAAAAAATTCTTTAAATAAGTCAATAATAATTTGTTTAAAATATCTATAACTAATACGAATGGCTTTTAAGTGCGGCCATCGAGTGACGAGGAATGAAGACAGTTAAATGCTCCTCGGCAATTGCTCCTGCATTGCTCTAATTAGTGGTATCCATACTACCATGCATAAACTGCATTCCCACCCTCCATGTTAGTCATAACAAAATCTAGAAATCATTCGTGAAGGGTATATAAGTGTAAACCCTTAATCAGGGGAGATAGTAATGTTATGCTTGATATAAATTTTTGAGCGTATCTAACTTAAGTGAATAGAATTGGTTTGTAAAGTTTACACTATTATGACAATTAGTTTGTTGGTGTTTGTTAGCATGTTGGGCCATTTCATTTGGATAATGAAGGCAGTACATGAAAAGTTTATTCATATCATTTAGCACAACTATATTGTTGATTTCTTTTGCCGCTAAGGCTTCTGCATTTGACTGTAATCGATCACTTGCCTCCATTATTGATGAAGGTAGTATTAGCGATTATAGAGCTCAGTTACAGCAGGGCTACTTTAGCGGCTTAAGTAGTGAGTGTAAAGCAAATACGAGATTGTTTCTTTCTGAGTTTGGTTTCAGTAATAAACAGGAAGTAAATAAGTCTTTAAATTTCCTCCGCTATATCTATTTGAACGATAGAAGCCAAGCTGGCTTTTTTAAAGAAATGTTAATTTCGCTAAAAGAAAAGGTACGGCGTTCTAGTGCCTATGATAAAGAGACTAGTTTAAGATATATTGATAAAGAATTATCGACTCATAATTTTTCGAGTAATAGTAGATCTCCAAAGAGGAGTTTAAGTAATAAACAGAGTATTAATCAAGCTACTACTAATGTCAGGTATATAAAAGATAAAATTGAGCAATTTGAGAGAAATATTAATATATATGATAAATATAATGGTAATGAAATTAATCGTTATATTAGCCTTTTGGCAGATCTGTATGTAAAAGATAAAAGCCAATATGGGTATGTAGTAGGTAAACTACAAAATTTAAAAAATGAGATGCAATATTCTAACTCATATAGCAAAAATGTCATCCTAAATAAGGTTGACTTGACCTTATCTCTTTTGGAGCCAGAAAAAGAAAGAGATGACTATAAAAGCTATATGTGGGGTAAGTCTAGAAAAAATAACTACACGAGCAATGCAGCAGTAGTTTATCAGCACTGTAACTATGATGGTTATTCCGTAAGCTTAGAACCCGGTTATTACAAGCTATATCAGCTAAGAGAGCTTGGAGTAAAAAATGATGATTTATCATCAGTTAAAGTGCCCGCTGGTTTAACGGTTACGCTTTATGAACATGATAATTTTGGTGGACGTTCCTGGTTGCTTAATTCAAATGAAAGCTGTTTAGTTAGAAGAGGGGCTAATGACCAAGTATCATCGATTGTGGTTAAATAAATTGGTGGCGGCTGATATCTATAGATGAAAGCATCAATCAGTACACTTTTAATAAATATAGTACGAATGTTTTAATTACTGTCTTGAGTTTTGCCTAGCAAGGTACCATCGTGTTTAAGGAAACTAAACCTTGGTACTATTATTACTTGCCTATGTGTTGCTTTTCTCACAAAAGTGTAAAATTTGTTGGGCATTTTATGGCGTAAGGGCAATTTATAGGATACCCTTTGCTAGTGATTTTTAGGGCTTGTAATCGTTATCCTTCTCACTCTAATGACGTTATTATTTATCGTATTATTGAGGTAAAGTCTGATACTGTATAATTTGCAACCGTCACTTTATTCTATATAAGAATGTTTGTTGGAATCTACTGCTCACGGCTGATTTAATATTTTTTATTACGTTGGTGCTATTAGCGCAGATTTTACAGTAGTACTGCTAGCCTCTAAAAAATCACCAATATTGGATATGTAGTTGTATCTGCTTTTTTTGGTTTTTATTGAAAGGAACTGTTAGGTGCAGTCTAAATTGTTTGTTTGTAAGCTTGCTGCCTGTGTTTTAAGTACTATAGTTATGGGGTGTAAAAAACAGGAGCTAATTACAGTTTTTCCTGAAGCAAGGAATATTAAGGCTGTTTTTAAAAAGCCAGATTGTACTTTTATTGATAGTCACATAATTACTGATGCTCATCCAGATAATATAGCGCGTGAACTTAAAAATATTGCATATCAAAAAGGTGCAAATAGATACTATATCTCAAAAGTATTATCTGATACTGACAAACCAAGGCCTACTTCAGTAATGGCCCAACTATATCGCTGTGATGAACATGAATAAAGGATTAACCCCCTAATACCCAGTATACCTTTAGTGAAAGCGCTTTAAGGCCTCTTATTATTTGAATAAATAAATTCATTATTTTACTGTCAGGGAAGACGCACAGATAACTTTTACTGGAAAACTATCTGTGTTTGGAGCAATTCCTATATAACATTAAGCCCATGGAATAGGCGTAAGCTCATTGCGCAAAAATTGTAGAAACTTCATTGTACGTGCACATCGTGTCGTTTGATCAGAGTTGAGTAGCGCAACAATATCTGCATTAGGTAAATTATAGTCCTCTAATGCTGTTTCTAAGAGCCCTTTATTAATTTCTTGAATAACGTCCCACTCTGATCTAACTATGAGGCCATGGCCTTCAAGTGCCCATTGTTTAACGACTTGAGCTGTATTACTGATTAGATGGGGGGTTATTCTAATCGACTCAACATTATCATTTTGCTTTGATCTGAAGCGCCACATTGTGACATCTTCAAGGTTTTCTTTTAGAACAATGCAGTCATGGTTACGAATGTCTGATGGGCAGGTGGGCTTGCCATGTGTTTTGAAATACTTAGGTGAGGCACAAAGAATTCTTCGGTTTGGTGCAAGCACAGCCAGCTTCATAGAGGTATCTGATAATTCGCCTATATGAATGATGATATCCCAGCTTTTGCGTGCTGTTTTCTGAGCCGGTTTGTCTGATAGCATCAGGTCGATTTCTAATCCAGGGTATTTCCACTTAAACTTTGAGGCGATAGGAGCAATGTATTCACTGCCAAAACCAAATGGAGCTAATATTTTTAACTTGCCTCGAACATCATTTTTACAGTTTAAGATGTTTTCTTCTAAGGCATTTAGTTGCTCTAAAACGGTTTTTGCTCCTTCTGATAAGAGTTTACCCTCATCCGTTAACATAATTGCCCGCGGGTGGCGATTGACTAATTTAACCTTGAGTTTATTCTCTATTGCCTGCAAGCGTTGGGTGACAGTTGGAGGAGTGACATTCAGTTCTCTAGAGGCTGCTGCTAAAGATGAGCTATTGGTAATAACTAGAAAAAAGCGTAAGTCATCATTAGATAGCACTATTCAACCCTCTTATCTGTACTTATAAGTATGAACATGATGATAGCAGGCTTCTATCACACAGGGTTGATTTTAATCAACTCTCTCTATTTAGTTTAATACTTTATAGCTAATAATTTGAAATTTTACATGACAGTGACATTTCCGCTTAAATAAAAGCGTAAGGGTGAGTTAGAAAGAGTGGAGAATTAGGCTGGTATAGCTTATGTTAGCTTTATGGTTGGTCAGTATAAGATTGAGCCTGATATTTTTTATGAGAGGTGGTTCTATAAAATATTGAATAAAAATTATATGTTTTTTGGCTAGATAATGTTGTGCTACTTTATTAGTTTATATCCTCCGCCTCTTATGGTTTCTATTTGAAGTACAGGTATTTTTTTGCGTAAGCTGAGAATATGGTTGTCAACTGTTCTTGTTGAAGGTAATGATTTATATCCCCATACCTTTTTTAATATTTCATCCCTACTACATAGACGGTTCGGATGACTGACAAAAAATGCTAATAGTTTTATTTCTTTTTGAGATAGATTAATTTTTTCCTCTAAATAAAATGCTGTGTTGCTAGAAAGGCTTATTTTTATATCACCATAAATGATCTCACTTTCACCAAGGGGGCGAAGTTGAGCAGCTATTCTTACAAGTAGCTCATTTTCGCAGAATGGTTTAGCCAGATAATCTCTAATACCTGCACGATAGCTGGCAATGCGATCTTCAACACTGTTTTTATGGGAGGTTATTATAATTGGGATCGCTTTGGTGCTAAGTAGACGAGGAATTAGCCCTAAACTGTCTTCTTCAGGTAAATCTCGACTGATTACAGCAATATCCGTATCTAACCACTGTTTTTCAATAGCAATAAGGCTATTTGTATAGGTGCAGATATAATTGTTTTGGTTTAAAAAACTATATAGCTTTCTCCCTAAGTTTTTATTGCTTTCAACTAATAATACCTTCATATGTTTTATCGGTTAGTGTGTTTTTGAGTCAACTTATCTATCACTTGATTTTATAAGTTGTACCTTTTTACTTGAAGGTCCTGGAATGGGGTATGTATATACAAATCGCTTAATGATTAAGAGACTATAGATATGTGAACCTTCAATTAAAGCCGAGGTATTAAACAACAGTTTTAATTGAAGTTAAATTTATTTTATCTAACTGTGTAATTAGATTGTCACCTAATGTTATAACTTGATTTCAAATACTAAATAGCCACAAGTTATATTGCTGTGTAGAGTGATAGGAATAGTTTGGTTTTGAGGTTCTAGTACTTTTGTCCAGCTATTTGTAGAAGAGATATTTGTGGTGGAGAGTCTTTAACGAGGCAATTATCCATAAAAACACTGGTCTTGTTTGTTATGTTATATTATTGCATAAAATAGAATTAATGGCTTACGAAACAATATTATTATAATGTCGTAATAATAGAAAAGTGATTTTACAAACTTGTCAAACTTATATAGCTACGTAATAAAGCCACACCCTTGCTTAAGCAGGTAAGGGTGTGGAAAAAGTTATTATGAATCAATTGACCCCATGGCAGTTTGCAAGTAATTTTCCATACCCACTTTGCCAATAAGATCTAGTTGAGTTTCGAGCCAATCGATATGTTCTTCTTCAGATTCTAGAATTTTTTCGAATAATTCTCTGCTTATGTAATCTTGTACTGACTCGCAATAAGCAATGGCTTCTCTTAATAAAGGAACAGCCTGCTTAGTTTCTAATTCCAGGTCACACTCCAACATTTCTTTAGTATTTTCACCTATTTTTAATCGGCCCAGGTCTTGAAGATTGGGTAAGCCTTCTAGAAATAGGATACGCTCGATAAGCCAATCAGCATGTTTCATTTCATCGATTGACTCATGGTATTCCTTTTCACCGAGTTCTTTAAGTCCCCAATCTTTGTACATGCGAGCATGTAGAAAGTACTGATTGATGGCAACCAGCTCATTACCTAAGGCCTTATTTAGGTATTCAATAACTTTAGGGTCGCCTTTCATGTGGAGTTCCTCATCAGGTTTTTAGTGATATTTGTTTGATGTTGTTCGGCTATGACAGATGGTGCCCTAACATGGGCATTACATTTATAAAAGTATGGCGCTGCTGAATGCTGCTGTCAAATGTAACTTATTGATTTTAAAAGGAAAATATAATGATAATCAGTTGTTTTTGATAAGCGTTATCAGTTGTATTTCGGTTAGGGTTTGGGGGGATGAGTTTGTGTTTGATAGAGGAGGCTGGAATGTTCCATCGCTCTGATTTTGGGTGGACGTTAATGGTATATACGGAGGGGCAATTTAACAAGGCGGGCGAATAGCCAAGGGTGACTTGGCTTGAAAAGGTTAGGGGAGATACTGAGGAAAAGGTTAAACAGCAACAGCAGTAATCATATTGAGAGCTTGGTTATCAACCAGGGTTTCTTTGATAACCTGTTTGGCATCTTTGACACATTTTCCACACTGAGTGCCTACACAGAGCTCTTGACGGACATCTTTTAAAGAGTTAGCACCATTGTAAACCGCATTACGAATTTGATGGCAGGTAACATTCTTGCAAATGCATACATACATGGTGAGTCTACCCCTGGTGGTTAGCAAAAGGTGTTAAGCAACTTTATATCATTAAGGCTAATGTTAATGAGAATAGTTGTCAATACGATTATAGCTGGAGTGGCGAAATTTGGCTTGAATTGGTCTTTGTTGGTGTTGTGGGCAAAGCGGTGCTAGCCATGAATGCATGTTGTTTGTCGTTGCCAGGGCAGTATGTGAAACATAGAAGGGGAAGAGGTAATCTATCTATTTGGCAAGGTTTTAGCTAGCTAATAAATTTTACCTATTAAGCTGTAAAAAAAAATCAATCATAAAAGCGGTGGGCTCAGTTTAGAATGCGGGTTATTATGGGCGCCAAAATTGTCATGTGAAAGACAATTGGCTAACTGAAAAGTAACAATTTAGTTAAGACACACAGCCTAAGTCGTATATCAGTTATAAAGTAAGCTGAATTATATAGGTACATCTTAATATGGAGTACCTCATAAATTTGTTGTTTATTACGGGGCCTCTGGTCGTTGTACATTTGCTGTGGTCTTAATGTGATTGATTAAATAACTGCATACATAAATGGAGAAAAACATGGGCGTATTAGTAGGCAAGCGTGCTCCTGACTTTACTGTACCGGCGGTACTGGGAAATGGTGAGATTGTTGATAGCTACACCCTGTCTGATGCTATTAAAGGCAAATATGGATTAGTATTTTTCTATCCTTTGGACTTTACTTTTGTTTGTCCTTCAGAGCTTATTGCGCTTGACCACCGGATGGATGCTTTTAAAGAGCGTAATGTAGAAGTTATTGGTGTTTCTATTGACTCACACTTTTCTCATAATGCATGGCGTAATACGTCTGTTGATAATGGTGGTATTGGTCCCGTTAAATACACCTTGGCTGCTGACATGAAGCATGAAATTGCTCAAGCTTATGATGTTGAATCTGAAGGTGGTGTGGCGTTCCGTGGTGCGTTCTTGATTGATAAAGAAGGCGTTGTTCGTTCTCAAATCATTAATGATTTGCCACTAGGCCGTAATATGGATGAGCTGATCCGTTTAGTAGACGCACTACAGTTCCATGAAGAGCATGGAGAAGTGTGCCCAGCTGGCTGGAAAAAAGGTGACAAAGGTATGCAAGCTTCTCCAGAAGGTGTAGCTAAGTACCTTAGTGAAAGTGCTGAAGGGCTGTAATCCTTTTTAGTTGAATGCTACAAAAAAACCTGCCAATCTGGCAGGTTTTTTTATTTTTTAATCATTAACTGATGATAATGGCCATCCACCCAGCTGTTTCCATTGATTAACAATACAGCAAAATAGCTCAGCTGTTTTTCTGGCATCATATGCCGCAGAGTGAGCAGACTGATTACTAAACTCAATACCCGCTAACTGACAGGCTCTAGCTAATACCGTATGGCCAAATGCAAGCCCGGCTAAAGTAGCTGTATCGAAGCAGGAGAATGGATGAAACGGATTACGCTTAATTCCATTGCGCGCCGTTGCTTCATTAATAAAACTTAAGTCAAAAGTGGCATTATGGCCGACTAAAACGGCACGGGTGCATTCCTGGTACTTGAGCTCTTGGCGTATGGCTTTGAATATTTCCTTAAGGCAGTCAGCTTCTGCAACGGCTTTGCGCTCTGGAGCAAAAGGCTCAATTCCAGTAAATTCCAACGCAGATAACTCAATATTAGCGCCTAAAAAAGGTGCTACCTGAAAGCTGATTTCTTTCCCTGGTTGTAAGTAGCCCTGCTCATTCATTTTGATGAGTACTGCTGCAACCTCTAGTAATGCATCCGTTTTTGCGTTAAATCCACCTGTTTCTACATCAATAATTACAGGTAAAAAACCCCTAAAGCGGGTACTGATTAAGGGGTGTTGTTCAATCATTTCTGTCACTATACAGCCTTAATTATATGGTAGTAGCTATGGTCCATAACTACTTTGCAATAACTTGCCATTGAATGGTTTCATTTGCTCGTAATGGAATCAATGGCTGGTCTCCGAGCATGAGTTGTTCTGGTGCTTGCCAAGGTGTTTTGGCTAGGGTAATGGTGTCTTGGTTACGCGGTAGACCATAAAAGTCTGGACCATACCAGCTAGCAAAGGGTTCCAATTTTTCTAATGCATTGAGTTGTTCAAAGGCTTCTGCATAAAGCTCAATGGCAGCATAAGCGGTATAACAACCGGCACAACCACAACTACTTTCTTTAGCTGATTGAGTGTGAGGGGCTGAGTCAGTGCCTAAGAAAAACTTGGGGTTGCCACTGGTTGCTGCAGCTTGCAGTGCTTGCTGGTGAGTTTGGCGCTTAAGAATAGGTAAACAATAGTAGTGTGGTTTTATTCCACCCACTAGCATGTGGTTGCGGTTATACAACAGGTGGTGAGCAGTAATCGTGGCGGCAACATGATCAGAAGCTTCTTGGACAAAACTGACAGCATCTGCCGTAGTAATATGCTCAAGTACAACTTTAAGGGTAGGAAATTGCTTGACGATTTCACTCAGGTAGCGGTCAATAAATACTTTTTCCCGGTCAAATACATCAATATTATCATCTGTCACTTCACCATGGACGAGTAGCGGCATACCCGTTGCAGCCATTGCTTCTAATGCCGGATAGATTTTTTTTATGTCAGTAACACCGGAGTCGGAGTTAGTTGTTGCCCCTGCCGGATAAAGCTTAGCGGCATAGATATGCCCTGTCGTTTTTGCCTCATAGATCGTGTCAGGTGAGGTATTGTCAGTAAGATAGAGAGTCATTAACGGTTGCCAGACACGCTGGTCAGGCACTGCCGCTATAATTCGTTGCCGATAAGCTAAGGCTTGTGCAGGAGTGGTTACTGGAGGAACCAGATTAGGCATCACAATGACGCGTCCAAAATAGCAGCTGGCATCATTCACGGTCGTTTGTAACGCAGCACTGTCGCGTAAATGAATATGCCAGTCATCAGGCCGGGTAATGGTTAATGTGGTTGTCATCTGGGCTTTCCAGGTTGTTGGGTCTGTGATCAGGGAGGCATCTTACCCAAAGGGGCTTCACCTGGCTACTAACAACTTAATCAGGTAGTTATTTCAAGATTACTAGCAGCTAGCCGATATGCATAGTGGTACCTCTTTATTTTAAGAGGTGTCATTCGCATGAGCATAACTTTGTCAAAGGGGTTGTTATGTTGTTGGGGAAACAATGGCGAATCCTTGGCTTGATGGCATGGTGGTTATTAGCTGAGTGGGCAGTTTGGAACAGTAGCCAAGTGTTTGCGGCAACCTTTCGGGCTCCTTTAGATAATACCCAGTGGCAGTTAGAAGCGTCGATCTTTGAATGCACCTTAATTCAGGATATTCCTCGCTATGGTAAGGCTGTTTTTCGCCATCGTGCAGGGGAGCGGGTAGGCTTTAAGTTACTGAGCTGGAGCCGCCCCATGCAGCAAGGCAGTGCTGACCTTGGTGTGAGTGCACCTGCCTGGCGATTTGACCAAGGGGCAAAAGCCAAAGGCAAAGTAGCAGTATCAGGCAGTAAAGAACCTGTTGTGCTAGCAGGTGATTTGCCTAGCTGGATGATTAGTCAGCTAGCTCAGGGGATGTACCCTTCTTTTACCAATATGTCTTGGTATGGTGGAAACTTAGCAGAAAAAATTACGGTAGAAATTTCAGCGGTTAATTTCCAGCAGGTTTATACTAAGTACATCAACTGTCTTGCCAGTTTATTACCCGTTAATTTTGATCAAATACGGCGCTCAGCCATATTCTTTGGTACTAATGAAACTAAAGTACCCCGTGATGCAAAGCAGTTGCTGAATAATATTGCTATTTATATTAAAGCTGATCCCTCAGTCAAAGCGATGTACATTGATGGTCATACTGACTCATTGGGACGCCGCCTGTCCAATCGGGAGCTCTCGAAACAGCGGGCAGAATCAGTACGAAGCTATCTGCAAAAAAAAGGTATACCTGATGAAATGGTTGTCATGCGCTTTCATGGTGAGCGTTATCCTGTAGCAAAAAATAATACCGCTGAGAATCGAGCCCGAAATCGTCGGGTAACTATTAGGCTTGATAAAGAGCCCTTAAAAACACAAGTGGAAAACAGTGAGCAATCTGATGAAGCAAATGATCAGGAGGAGAAATCCTAGTCAGAGAGTCTTTAATATCTGATGAAATATTCGGGCTAGTGCAGCCCTTGGTTAGGCTGCAATGTGTAAGTTGGGTACCAGACGCCTGCTGACTTCTTGTTGGCTGTAGTAATCATGCTGTATGGCATACAGTGATGAGGTGACAATCTGATGACTGAACTCCCATCGAATAACTGCAATTTCATTATTAGCCAAGTATTGATTTGAAGGGCGAAACGCGCACTCAATAAAACTGGTTGGCTCTACATAAGGAGCAATAGGTACCAATAAGTCATCTATATCACCTTCAGGTGTGCTGATTAGCTCAATCTTATTTAGGTTGCCTGCCTGGTTAAAGGTGACAGCAAAATTGAAGCTACTAAACTCTGTCATGACAAAGGCATAAATATTATCAGGCGATATATCCTGGGGGTGATAGCAAAGTGCTTCTAGCAGTGGCTGAAACTGCTTTTTATTGACTAGAAACTGTGCACGATAATGCCACAGTGTTTCCCCCATTGCTTGCTTCTCCTCTATTCTATTCTTTCTAGGCAAAAGTAGTCGTTGTGTCTTTGGTTGCTTGCTTAATGACCTTTGCTATGAAAGGCGTTATCTACTGTCTAGCCTACTTTTACGACAGTTGCTGAATTATATTAATTTATCAGAAGGTTTTTCAAAGAAGACAACAGTAGTTACATAAGATTGAATTTGTGTTAATTAGTTCCCAATAAAAATATGACAAAACACAATTTGCTAGTCGTTAACGACTCAATCGGCCTGCTGAATTGAAACTGTATTTATTTACAGTATTTTAGCCAGAATTAGTTGACAGGTCATTACTTATTTTACGCATACACCACTAGGCTTAAGTCAGTTGCCGGTATAATATAGCGGGCTTGTAATATTGTATTACTAATACCGCTGCATTTTATAATCGCGCTTGGGGAATTGGTCGGAGCATTTTTGAATGAAGCAAGTGAATAAAGTCGTTTTAGCCTATTCTGGAGGGCTGGATACTTCCGTCATTGCTAAGTGGCTGGAAGAAACATACCGCTGTGAAGTGGTGACTTTTACGGCTGACTTAGGTCAAGGTGAAGAAGTAGAACCAGCTAGAGCCAAAGCGGAAGCCCTGGGGATAAAAGAAATCTTTATTGAAGATTTACGGGAAGAGTTTACCCGAGATTATGTGTTTCCGATGTTTCGAGCAAACACTATCTATGAAGGGGAATACCTGCTGGGTACTTCCATCGCTCGTCCATTAATAGCCAAGCGATTGGTTGAAATTGCCAATGAAACCGGAGCTGATGCTATTTCTCACGGAGCGACTGGTAAAGGTAATGACCAGGTGCGCTTTGAGCTGGGCGCTTATGCACTGAAACCAGGTATTCAAGTGATTGCTCCATGGCGTGAGTGGGATTTAAACTCACGGGAAAGCCTGTTAGCTTATTGTGAAAAGCATAATATTGTCGTAGAAAAGAAAAAGGGTAAATCACCTTATTCGATGGACGCTAATTTGCTCCATATTTCTTATGAAGGTGGCATTTTAGAAGACCCTTGGGCTGAAGCAGAAGAAGACATGTGGCGTTGGTCCGTCTCCCCAGAGCAAGCGCCGGATCAGCCTACCTATATTGAGTTGAGCTATCAAAAGGGCGATATTGTTGCAATTGATGACCAGCCTATGACTCCTGCTGCAGTATTGGCTTATTTAAATAAAGTCGGTGGTGATAATGGTATTGGTCGTCTGGATATCGTTGAAAACCGCTATGTGGGCATGAAATCCCGTGGTTGTTATGAAACGCCAGGCGGTACCATTATGTTAAAAGCCCACCGTGCGATAGAGTCAATTACCTTAGACCGGGAAGTGGCTCATTTAAAAGATGAGCTAATGCCTCGTTATGCCAAATTAATTTATAATGGCTACTGGTGGTCACCTGAGCGTGAAATGCTTCAGCAAATGATTGATCGGTCTCAGCTGCCAGTTAACGGTAAAGTAAGACTGAAGCTGTATAAAGGTAATGTAACAGTTGTGGGTCGTCAATCTGATAACAGCCTATTTGATGAAAATATCGCTACTTTTGAAGATGACGCAGGGGCTTATGACCAGGCCGATGCGGCAGGCTTTATCAAGTTAAATGCATTACGACTGAAAATTGCTGCTAATAAAGGGCGCAACCTGTTGTAATTCTATTAACCCCGTTGCTAATCAATGATTAGCAACGGGGTTATTTTTTTATCCTTCTAACCCTTTACCTGCCTGTTTCTTGTTAATTAATTCCAGTAGATAACCATCTGGGTCTTTAACAAAAGCAATTTCAGTTGTACCTCCTTTCACTGGCCCTGGCTCACGAGTAATTGTACCCCCAGCTTCCCGAATTTTGTCGCAAGTGTTGTATAAGTCTTCTGTTTCAATAGCAATATGACCAAAGGCATTACCTAAATCATACTGGTTAGTATCCCAGTTGTAGGTAAGTTCGATTACAGCACCTTCGGTTTCGTCTTGATAGCCAACAAAGGCCAGGGTATAGCGATATTGCTGGTTTTCAGACTTTCGTAAAAGCTTCATCCCCATTACTTGGGTATAAAAGTTTATCGCACGGTCTAAATCAGCAACCCGCAACATAGTGTGTAGAATTCTCATAGGCTATTTTCCTGCTTTTTAGTTTTATTTGAGTGATGACATTTGCTGCAGTGCTGCGATACGTTTTTCCAGTGGTGGATGGCTAGCAAACAATGCTTGTACACGTCCCGCATTAATTGCAAAAGCAGCCATTTCATCAGGCATAGCAGGTGCTCCCTGAGCTGATTGCAGACGTTGAAGGGCATTAATCATCTTATTTCTGCCCGCGAGTGAAGCGCCTCCAGCATCAGCTCGAAACTCACGCCAACGAGAAAACCACATCACAATTGTCATTGCTAAAATGCCCAGGACAATTTCTGCGACAATTGAAACAACCCAAAAGGCAGGCCCATGCCCCCGCTCAACTTTGAACACGAGTCTGTCCACCAAAAAGCCAATGACCCGTGACAGAAATACGACAAATGTATTCATTACCCCTTGGATAAGGGCTAGGGTGACCATATCCCCATTGGCTACATGGCTGACTTCATGGCCTAGCACTGCCTCCACTTCATCTTGGCTCATATGTTCCAGTAAGCCAGTGCTGACTGCTACCAGTGCTGCATTTTTATTCCAGCCAGTAGCAAAAGCATTAGGAGAAGGGTGGTTAAAGATACCCACTTCAGGCATTCCGATACCGGCACGGTCGGCTTGTTGCTGTACAGTTTTTAACAGCCATTGTTCTGCTGAGTTGCTAGGCTGGTCTATCACTTGTACTCCCATACTTCTCTTTGCCAGCGTTTTAGACAGAAATAATGAGATAAAAGAGCCTGCAAAACCAATGACAGCTGAGTAGATAAGCAAGGCAGTCAGATTTAAATCAACCCCATTTTGCTGAAGTAAGCTTTCAATCCCAAGGAGTTGGAAGGTAATACTGAGCAAGACCAAAATAGCTAAATTTGTACCAATAAACAAAGCTATCCTCAACATAGTGGCCTCCACAAAGAGTGACTAAATATCATCATTTATTGTACCTTTTACTGCTATTTTCAAGGTGGCTTGAGTAATTGCTTAGACACTAAAAGGGCTTGGAGTTTTATCTTTTATTTGGTGCACCCTTTGTCAGCTATCCATTAAGGATACTGTTGAAAAATCTGGAAAATAGGAAGAAGTGATAGGGGCTTGGGTAGGGGGTGTTTTAATGGATGGGTAACAGCCAGCGACTGCAAAGAGTTGAGTAATCGCTGGCCCTTATATATTAATTTGTTTTTAACTGCTGACCTTCAATTGAAGCGCTTTTTAAGAAAATGTCATAGCGTTTGCTATCTTCAATTTGCTGGAGTCGAACCATTAAGTAGTCCCAGTCTTTAGCAAACCAAATCAGTGTTTGGCGGTCTGAGTCACCTTCCCGAATCCGTTCCACTTTAACTGCTTTTACTGGGCCGATGGGGGTCTCTATAGTTTCTTCTCCAACACGGTTGAACTTGTAGGTTTTAAGCTCATCATCGTCTGCAATGGTGTAATGCAGCTCTTTTTTGTCATTGATGAGGTCTTGGCGAAGTTGAAATTGATAGCTGATTTTGTCGAGGGTTCCTGACGGTATAGCAAAAGGCTTTACATTATCATCAGCAATGTTTTGAGCTTGCTTGTTATTCCAATCAAACTTAAGGCTAATTTCTTTGTTTTTAGCTAAGCCGCCGCGTCTGAAGTGATAGCTGATAGGCTTAACCTGTTGTTTCTCATCAAGAGTGAAGGCAGAGCTTTCGTTAAGGTTTACCAGTACGATGTCTGCATTAAAGCTGAGTTGATAAGTACCATCTTTACTCAGGCTTAGTTCACGGGTTGCACTACCTTTTACTGGAATGCTTGAGGCTTTGGCTCCATAGGATGCTTTAAAAGGTTTGATTGCGGCAGCGCTTACCCCACTAGCTGCACTCACTAGGTATAAAACACTCGCTGCGATTGCTAGAACGCCTTTTTTAATCATAAGCGATAGTAATCCATTTAATTGTTAGCTTGTTTAGTTCCAGCCAAACTACTGTCGTTTGGCAGTCGCTTGCCTGTAGGAGGTAACATTTCCCCCATCAGGAACGCCTTATTGTGCTCCATTTTTAAATTGCCTTCCGCGAACCAGGCAACTGCTTGAGGGTAAATTTTGTGTTCTTTTTCTTGAACTTTTTCCATCAAGCTAGCTTCTGTGTCTGAGTCAGCAACAGGAACAATGGCCTGAATCACATTTGGACCACCATCAAGTTCTTCTGTTACAAAGTGTACAGTAGCACCATGCTCTTTATCGCCAGCTTCCAGCGCTCGCTTATGAGTATGCAAACCACGGTATTTGGGCAGCAATGAAGGATGAATATTGAGCATACGACCAGTATAGTGCTTGGTAAGCGCTGGAGTAAGAATTCGCATAAAGCCTGCTAGAACAACTAAGTCTGGTTGGTAGCTATCGATAGCAACCATTAATGCTGTATCAAATGCTGTTCGATCTGAAAACTGAGTATGGTCAACAACTTGGGTAGGAATGTTGGCCTGAGCCGCACGGGTTAATCCATAGGCAGAAGCAATATTACTAATGACACCCGTGATATTAATATTAATTGCTGCAGCCTGATCAATGAGTGTTTGTAAGTTGCTACCACTGCCAGAGATGACAACAACAACATTAATAGGCTTTTTCATTCGCGTAAGATTCCTGGTAACTTTTTGTTTACAGTAAAAACGCTTTTACTATGCAGATAAAAGCGTTGGTCGAGGCTATAAGTTAATAACCAATTACAGTGCCCTTAGTTTAAGGGAAGGCTCTACTCACCTTTATATAACAACGGCAGGTGAGTCGCTGCTAGCTTTTTCGCTAACGGTGCCCAGTTGCCAGGCCGTTTCACCGGCTTGCTGCAGCAGGCTAATGGCTGTTTCTGCTTCAGTAGCTGGTACGCAAATAACCATGCCTACACCACAGTTGAAGGTACGGTACATTTCAGCTTGATCAATATTGCCCGCTTGCTGTAGCCAGTTGAATACGGCAGGTATGGTCCAGCTGTCGGCATCAATATTGGCTTGCAAGTGTTCAGGTAATACGCGAGGGATATTTTCAGTAAAGCCACCCCCGGTAATATGGGAAAGTGCATGTACAGGTACTTTCTTCATTAATTCGAGCAGGGGTTTAACATAAATTCGGGTCGGGGCAAGTAGTGCTTCAGCTAAACTAATATCACCAATGGTCTGGTTTAGGTCCGCATCAGCAACCTCAAGAATTTTACGAATTAATGAATAACCATTTGAGTGGGGGCCAGAAGATGCGAGGCCAATTAATACATCACCTGCAGCAACTTTGCTGCCATCAATAATGCCGCTTTTTTCTACGACACCTACACAAAAACCTGCCAAGTCATAATCTTCACCTTCATACATGCCTGGCATCTCAGCGGTTTCACCACCCACTAAGGCACAGCCGGATAACTCACAACCTTGGCCAATACCAGCAACGACATCTGCAGCAACATCTACATTTAGCTTGCCTGTGGCGTAATAATCTAAAAAGAATAAAGGCTCAGCTCCAGCAACAACCAGATCATTGACACACATTGCAACCAAGTCAATACCAATGGTGTCGTGTTTGTTGAGGTCCATTGCTAGTCTGAGTTTGGTGCCCACACCATCGGTTCCAGAAACCAGCACAGGCTCTTGATAACCCTTGGGTAGCTCAAACAGGGCACCAAAGCCACCAAGACCTGCCAAAACCCCAGGGCGGCTGGTTCGTTTGGCTACAGACTTTATGCGTTCAACCAGTGCGTTGCCTGCATCAATATCGACACCAGCATCTTTGTAGCTGAGGGATTTTGCTTGGTCTGAGGAAGCGTTGTGTTGGGTCATGGGTATCCCTAACTTGTAGTAAACAGTTGATTCCACTGCAATCAGGGTAGTATTTCCGGAGTGAAACCGTTAATTTATTGGCCTGATACAGAGGGTAAACAGTCAATACATAATTTTAAACTGGATTATCAAAATCGGGGTTATGAAGAACAAAGTGGCTAAAACATCGTCTGAAGAATAGCCTGCTTTTTTCATGGCCCTGTTTCGAGCTGCGGTATTCTAGCAGTTGTTAACCTATCAGGCCATGGTTGTAAGTGGGTGTAGATAGGGGGGATGTTAATCGGTTAATTTACAGGTCGTTACTTAAGGCAAGGACCATTAGATGAGACTTATAAAACAGTTGCTTTTAAGTTGCATGGTAAGCGCCTGCTTGATCCAACAAGGTGTAGCAGAAGTGGACCGGCAGTTTTATGAAACAGTAGCTCCGCTTGCAGATGAAACAGAAGCGGCTCAACAGCAAGCGATTCAAACTGCATTTAAACAAGTGGTTACAATGGTAACCGGCAGTGAAGAGGTGTTAAGCCATCCTGAGATTCAAGCAGCAGTGGCTGAAGCCAGTCGTTATGTGGTGAAGTATGGTGAGCAACGTCAGGCTAGTGAAGGGGAACAAGCATCATTAAAACAATTAGCGGTGAGCTTTGATCCAACTGCTGTACGACAGTTGTTGAAAAAAAATGGTTTTAATGCTTGGGATCAACAACGGGAAGAAACGTTGGTCTGGTTGATTGAAGAAAAACCAGGTGGTAAAAGGCAGATTTTCTCTTCAGAAGATGAAGAGGAAGCCACCATTGATGCTCTAAAAGTTCAGGCAAAGCAGCACCATATTCCGCTTATTCTTCCTATAATGGATTTTGAAGACAGTAGTTCCCTTTCAGAAGTGGATGCCTGGGGACTGTTTTCAGATGCAATCAACAAAGCATCAACCCGTTATCAGGCAAAATCAGTGTTGGCGGGGCGAATTTATGCTACATCCGCTAATCAATACAGTGGGCGCTGGGTATTACTACTGCAAGGAAATCAATATGTTGAAGACCTGTCTAAAGTGGCTATGCAAGACTTTATGCAAGCGGGGATTAAACTGGTAGCAAGCAAACTATCTGGTGCATATGCAAAGCAACAAGTAGATCAAGCTGGTCCTGCAACTACGACAGGTGGACTTCAACTGACTGTACAGGGAGTGCAAGGGCTGACGGCATATGCATCAGTGAGTCAGTTTTTGGAGAAACTCGCTGTTGTTGAAGAAGTGAGTTTGCTGGAAGTAACTGACTCCCAAGCAAGTTTTGAGCTAGTGATAAAAGGGGATGTGAGTGCTTTACAAGGCGAGTTGGAAGCTAGTGGTTATATGCAATTAATTGATGCACCACAAGACAGTATTGAAGGTACACCACAACAGTTGGTGTATCAATGGGTGAAAGAATAACGCGAATCAAAATAGCGGTAACAAAGTAGTAAGGGGGCTAAGTGAAAGAATAAACACAGAGAATAATAAGTAAACAGTGATTCTAGATCTCTGTGTTGAATTTCACAAAAACGCCCTTATAGTAGCTAATGCTACGACTTATAAGTATGTGGCACTAGTTATCCTAACAGTCATTGTAGATATTCAGTGGGGCATAATCACATTTATAATGCACCACAGGTCTACTGTTTCATGAGTCCTGCTTTGAGTTTAAGTTACATTCCAAACGTGCTTACAGTGATCCGTCTGCTGTTGGTTATACCAGTAGCCTTAGCGCTATGGTGGCGAGCATATCAGCTAGCGTTTGTTTTGTTTATTGTGGCGGGGTTGTCTGATGGCTTGGATGGCTTTCTTGCTCGGCGTTTTAATTGGCACTCACGATTTGGGGCAATGGTTGATCCTCTGGCGGATAAACTACTGCTAGTTGTTACCTATATTATGCTGACACTCACAGGCATTATTCCCTGGTGGTTAATGGCTGTTATTTTGGGTAGGGATCTTATTATTGTGAGTGGTGCTGTTGCTTATCATCACTTAGTGGGCCCTTACGAGTTTAAACCGACCTTGCTTGGTAAACTCAGTACCTTTTGCCAAATTATCCTGGCAGTTTTGCTAATCATTAATCTAGCCTTGATTGTGAGTATTCCTGTTTGGTTAGTTGATGGACTAATGCTACTGACGTTAACAGTTACTATTTTAAGCGGCGCTGACTATGTTTGGGTATGGGGGCGACAGTATTTAAGGGAACGGGCAAAAGTATGATTACCGACTCACAGCGCTGGTTTATTTTAGGGGTTTTGCTGATAGTAATAGCCCTCATTTATTTATTAAAACCCATTCTTCCCCCATTTTTAGTCGGTATGGTATTAGCTTATTTAGGAGACCCGATTGCTGATAAGCTAGAAGCAAAAGGAATGAGTCGAACCTGGGCAGTAACAATAGTATTTACCGCATTATCGTTAGTGGGCTCTTTGTTACTGTTAATCATGTTGCCACAATTGATTATACAAATAAAAAATCTGATTCAATATTTACCTATCTGGCAGGAATGGCTGCAAGTGAATGTTATTCCTGTATTACACTCTCAGTTAGGTATTGATCCAGGTGCATTTAAGTTAGACACCATTACCCAACATATTACGGCTACTTGGCGAGATGCTGGCAGTTTTTTAACCCCTATTATCAAATCAGCGACAGCATCTGGTGTCGCAATAGTGACAGCCTTAGCGAACTTGTTTTTAGTGCCGGTTGTAACATTCTATTTGCTTCGAGACTGGGACATCATGATGGCAAAGATCAGCAGTCTATTGCCTCGTAGTATTGAGCCTGTAGTCAAGCAGTTGGCTAGTGAATGTGATGAGGTGTTAGGCGCTTTCTTGAAAGGTCAGCTTATAGTCATGCTGTGTTTGGGGTTAATATACTCAACTGGCCTTTGGGTCGTTGGCTTACAGTTTGCCGTAATCATTGGGCTGATTGCAGGACTAGCGAGTATAGTGCCGTATATGGGGTTTGCTATTGGTATTGGCGCTGCATTAATTGCAGCAGCATTTCAGTTTGATAGTATGCTGCCTTTTGTTGGGGTAGTGGTTGTTTTTATAGTAGGTCAAATTTTGGAAGGGATGGTATTAACTCCCTTATTAGTAGGCGATCGGATTGGTTTACATCCAGTAGCGGTTATTTTCGCTATTTTAGCCGGTGGTCAGCTATTTGGGTTTGTTGGTATTTTGATTGCTCTTCCTGTGGCGGCGATTATTATGGTGTTGTTGCGCCATCTTCATGACATTTATAAGTTGAGTGATTTATACCATACTGCGCCGGAGCCTACACAACAAGATGATTGAACAACAGTATGAGTTTGCCTATACAACTCCCGCTGGGCATTTATTTACGGGATGATGCGACGTTTGCCAACTTTTACGCGGTTGGTAATGAAGCAGTCGTCGCGGCAATAGATCTAGAGCAAACGAGCCTGGACAATATAGAGCCCGTTGTGTTTCTGTATGGTCCTGATGGAGTTGGTTGCACCCACTTACTTCAAGCGGCCTGCCACCAGGCAGATAGTGTTAAAATGAGTAGCGTTTATCTACCAATGTCAGAGCTGCTCGATTGTGATACGGCATTACTTGAAGGTTTGGAAGCCCTTGATCTGACTTGTATTGATGAGCTAGAAGCTATTGCTGGAAATTCTGTCTGGGAAGAAGCGCTATTTCACTTATTTAATCGTATTCGGCAAACCGGCAATCGTCTTATTGTTGGCGCTAGCCAATCACCCAATCACTTACCTATTCAGTTAGCGGATTTTAAGTCTCGGCTTAACTGGGGGCTTGTGTTAAAAATTAATGGATTATCTGATAAGGATAAAGTGGGAGTGTTGATGTTGAGGGCCCAACAACGTGGGCTTGAATTAACGGAAGAAGTGGCTCGCTATATTATCTATCGCTCTCCCCGTGAAATGGTTAAATTGTTTGATGTATTAAACCAGCTTGACTCCGCTTCGCTCTCTGCCAAAAGAAAGTTAACTATTCCTTTTGTAAAAGCCACCATGGGGTGGTAGCACTCACTTTTTAGCATTTATGATAGGTTGTAACTGTTGCTTGGCTGTAGTAAGGGAGTGCAGTTAAGGAAAGTGTAGCCAAGGGCAATGAGTGGTATCACATATAATAACGATACCACTAAGTAGCATTAACCCGCTTTCTTGTCACTCTCTGGTTTTTCAGATGTGGTAGTAGTATTTTTCTGTTTAGCTGGCTCAGTCTGATCCTGGCTTTGAGTTCCTTGCTCTTCTTTTGGTTTTTCTTGTGGCACTTTGGCTGGTGGTTGCTCTTCAGCTGGTTCGGTATATAGCTCAACCTGCTTGGCTTTCATCGTATAACCTGCTTGAGCCAGCTCGGTTTCAATACCTGTGATGCTTAGAGTACCTGTTACCCAAAAGGGATCATACAGTGCATCTGGGTTAAGGCCTTTTTCATGAATAACATGAACAACCTGGTTAGGTGGTGGGGGGGGAACATGGATACAGGCACCAAAGTAAGGCACTAATAAAAACTCAGTAATTGAGCCATCGTCTTTCATGTTAAGTGGCACAATGTAGCCTGGTAGTTTTACTTCTTTTTTATCTAAAGCAATCACCACAGGAGCAGAGGCAGTGCCTTTGGTTTTTTCCTGAGCTTGTTTGGTTAGCGCTTCAGCCAGGGCGTTAATGTCTTTTGGGGCTTGCTCTTCCAAAAAGGCTTTACGTATATCTTCTGGTACTAAATCTTCCCACTGAAGCGTTTTTACATCTGCTAGTGTGAGTGTGGATGAAAATAATAACACTGCGCTTATCAGGGCAGCTTTAACATCTAATTTAGCCATGCTAAGTCCTAATTGTCATTCCGTCGGTTAATGAGTTTTTATAAGCACGCCAGGCTGGGAAGATGCCCATAAAAAAGCCACTTATAATAACAATACTTAGTAGCATTATTTCGTGCTGAGTGAGAAAACTAATTTGAATATGAATGCCATAAAGCTCCATAAAAACGGGCTGGGCAACAGCCATTAAGCCATATAAAAAACTAATACCGGTTAGACAACCTAAAATAGCAATGAGTCCAGCCTCACTGATCATTAAACTAAAAATGTGAAAAGGCCTGGCGCCTACTGAGCGGAGAATAGCCATCTCACGACGGCGCTCACTGAGCGATGTTAAAATAGTAGTCAGCATACCAATTAAACCAGTAACTACCACAAAGGCAGAAATAACCAACAGTGCTTTTTCTGCGGTACCGATTAACTGCCAAAGCTGAGTAATAGCAACACCCGGTATGATAGCCAGCAAGGGCTCTTGTTCAAACTTATTCACTTCCCGCTGCAATACAAAGGTACCGATTTTACTTTTTAATCCTAATAAAAAAGCAGTAATGGTTTTTGGTTGTAAGTCCAGCTGCCGGGCTTGGTCTGGGGTAATGGATTTAGCCAGCGCAGAGGGAGTGCCACGTTCCCAGCCCAAGTGGATTGCTTCAATGGCTTCTAGTGAAACATGAATGGTTTGGTCAACTGGTGTACCAGTGGGAGCTAAAATGCCAGCAATTTGAAAAGGCTGATTATCGTGCTTCACAAAGCTGGTTTTACCGGCACCATGGGCTAAAACAACCTGATCACCTAACTGGTAGCCCAGTTTTTTGGCTACCTCAGCACCGATCACTGCATCATACAAATCAGTAAATCGTTTACCTTGAGCCAGTATTAAGGGTTGCTTGTTTCCATAGCGGTAATGCTCAAAATAAGTCTGGTTAGTGCCCAGAACTCGGTAGCCTTTATGAGAATCACCAAGGGCAAACGGAATACTCCACTTCACCATTTTATGATTCGCAAAGTGCTGGTAGTTTTCCCAGGAAATATTATTGGTGGCATCACCAATACGAAAAACAGAGTACAACAGCAGTTGCACAGGCCCCGTTCGGGCACCCACAATTAAGTCTGTGCCAGAAATGGTGCTGATAAAACCACGTTTTGCTTCATGGCGAATTTTTTCAACGCCTAGCAATAAAGTGACACTAAGACCTATTGCCAGAACGGTCAGGCAAACCGTTACTTTTCGGTTTAGTAGACTATGCCAAGCAAGACTCATGACAGCCATTGTTAAGCAACCTCGCTGGTAGTCACTTGGCTAGCTTTGTTAATCAGGCGCATATCCAAAGTGTTGGAAAATAAGTGTTCAAGCGTGCCATCGTGGCTCACAAACAGCAGGGTAGCACCAGCTTTTTCACATACATCAAATAGCAATTTAAGAAAACCCTCTCGAGCATCGGTATCAAGTGCAGAAGTTGGCTCGTCGGCAATAATCAACTCGGGGTGGCCGATCAAGGCTCGGGCTGCAGCAACCCGTTGTTGTTGGCCGATACTCAGCTCAGTGACTTTACGCTGGTGTAAGTCAGTTTGGTTTAAACCTAGCTGTGCCAGCAGTGACATAGCCGCTTTCGGTAAGCTGGCATATTCTGCCAACGCTTTTTGTTTGCGCTGTTTTGAAAAACGGCAGGGCAGAATAATATTGTCAACTACTGATAGATAAGGCAGCAAATTAAACATTTGGAAAATAAAACCAATATGTTCGCTACGGAAATGATCTCGCTGAATGCTGGATAGTTTGGCAACATCAGTACCCAATAAATTAATGCTACCTTGGTTAGGCAACATGATGCCACCTAATAAGCCAAGTAAGGTCGTTTTGCCGCAGCCACTGGGCCCTTTGATAAATACTCTGGAATGACGCTCGATGACCAGCTCAGGAATATCAATAGTGAGCTGGCCGGGTTGCCAGCTGTATTGCACGTCAGTTAAGTGGATATGTTCCATGTTGAATATTCGACTACTAATACCTTCATGTTTTGCTCGCGGCTGATTGTAGAAGCTCGCTAGCAGCTGTTCAGTGAATAAAGCAGAAAAACCACTATTAAGGTAGATTAAAAACTGAAACTTTAGGGGTTAACTCAAATCCTTGTTGGCCTTTATCACTAATATATTGAGTGCGTATTTCTTCAATGCCTTTAAAGGTTTCAAATAGGCGTACCTGCAACTGGTGAAACTGCTTTGGCTGACTGCAGTTAAAACTGTATTCTACTTCGAATTCACTGTGGCTTTCTTCTTCATGTTCATCATGATGCTCTTCTTCGTGGTGTTTTTCGGCCTTATCATGATGCTTTTTTTCTTCATGGTGGTCTTTTTCATGATGGTCGTCGTCATGGTCACCATGCGCCTCCATCAATTCTGTTTCTACTTTAGCGCTGGCGAGTTTACACCCGGCTTTTTTAGGGAATCCAAATAAAGCACTGCCATTTTCCAGCTGCTTAATCGCTTGTTTGACCTGTGCTTCTTGTTCTTCTGTTTTAGGGTGGTGCTCAAACCCTACAATATTCATCGCAGGGGAAATAAACTGCATGGTGACGGTGCTGCCTTCTTGAGCAATATTTAATTGGGCATGGCCATGCTCATGAGCATCATGCTGCTGATGGCCTTCTTTAGCGTAGGTGGTATTAAATAGGGTAGAGGCAAGTACAGCGGTAACCAGGTATTTTGACTTCATGTTAGCTCCTAAACTTTTTTGATACAGCACTAACTAGTGCTAAAGCGACTGTTTATAGTCCATGGCATCAGTAACGTAAAAACTGTAATGTTATATTATTACATATTGATTGAGTCAAGGGGCGAGCGCCTAAAATTTGTGTTTGGGGAGAAGTGTAGACTAGAAGAGAAAAAGCTTTTTTTCTAGAAATAACTGGAAAGCTAATGGGTATGGGATAACAGGCGTATTATCAGACAGTAGACAGTTAGGTGAGGGGGCTAGATAAACAATACTGAACTCGCAACTAGTCCGTCCATTCCTGGATGCTCGAGTCGGCGTCCCTGCCTCATAAGGTTCAGCATTGTTTATCTAGCCCTATATGGTTACGCAGGTTTTTTTCTAACTTTTATTAGAAACAATTAGCAGGTAGGTAAGTTGCCCTACACTTGTTTTACTTATGACTTAGTCCCATTAAGCCGATAGTAACAACGAACATACATCATTGCTGTAATAAACAAACTTATACAAAGCGTGAGTTTGATCCAACCATATAGCTCACTTGGCGACTCATAGGTGTTTAGCACTGCAGAGGTAAAATACAACAAAATAATAAAACACAACCAGGCAAAACTTCTTGGATTACCTTTTAATACTCCCGGAATAATGATAGCAATCGGCACAATTTGCACCAGCCAGATAATATAAGGTCGGTCCACGCTGGGGGGATTTATCACAAAAATCCAGAGCGTTAAGGTGGCTAATAACAACGTAAGCAAAAGTACGTTAATTTGATAAAGTCGGCTAACAGTAGGGTGGTTAAATTCAGGCATATAAAATACTAGCTAAATAAAAGCAGCTTAAACAGGCTGCTATTGTGGTGAAGATTATTTTTGTAGGGGAGACAGCTGTAAAGCCAGCTCTGCAACACGCTTTCCTGTTGCCAGGCATAACTGCGATTCACTGTCTGATATTTCCCAGTCATTATCAGGGCCAGCCGTATGGCTCACGCCATAGGGCGTACCACCTGTTGTAGTCGCTAATAATGCAGGTTCGCTGTAAGGAATACCACAATACACCATGCCATGGTGTAATAAAGGCAATAACATGCTTAATAGAGTAGTTTCTTGCCCGCCATGAAGGCTGGCTGTTGAAGTAAATGCTGTAGCAGGCTTATTAATTAATGCGCCTGATAGCCATAAAGCACTGGTGCCATCTAAAAAATATTTAAGTGGGGCGGCCATATTACCAAACCGGGTTGGACTACCGATGGCTAAGCCGGTGCAATAACGTAAATCATCTTCAGTACAATAAATAGCGCCTTGATCAGGAATGCTATCAGCGGTTGCTTCGCATACGGTAGAAACTGCTGGCACTGTCCGCAGCTGTGCTTCGATTCCTGACACTTGTTCTACACCGCGAGCAATTAACTGAGCCAGCTGTTGAGTCGCACCATGCCGACTGTAATAAAGTACTAAAATATAAGGACTGGCCATTGTTAAAGAATCTCATCAACATTTTCAGGTGGGCGACCTAATACTGCTTTACCATTAGCAATCACAATGGGGCGCTGAATTAGCTTTGGGTGTTGGGTCATAGCAGTAATCAGTTGCGCTTCGGTTGCTGAATCGAGGTCTAAGGCTAACGCCTTGTATTCAGCCTCACCTGTGCGGATAAGTGCTTTAGCAGGCATACCCAACAGTTTAAGGATGTTCTTAAGCTCCGCTTCAGAAGGCGGTGTTTCCAGGTAACGGATGATTTCAGGCGCAATATTTTTTTCCTCAATTAGCTGCAAAGTTTGTCTGGACTTTGAGCAGCGAGGGTTATGATAAATAGTGACGTCGTTCATATGGATTGTTACCTTATTGGATAAGTAGTTGGTGGATGATTATACCAAAAGGGGGAAAACAATGAATTGGTGGCTGACGGTTAAGCGCTTATTAGTGCATATTGGTCAACGCTTTGCTGCTGATGGCTGTTTGAATAGTGCTGCTGCACTCACTTATACCACGTTATTTGCTGTTGTCCCCTTAATGACGGTGACTTACAGTATGTTTGCTGCCATTCCATCTTTTCAGGATGTGGGTGGGCAAATTCAATCATTTATTTTTAGTAATTTTTTGCCCAATACAGGTAATAAAGTACAACAGTACTTAACCCAGTTTTCTGAACAAGCAAGAAGCCTAACTGCAGTGGGGGTGATCTTCTTAATTATCACTGCCTTTATGATGCTTAGAACCATTGAAGGGGCGTTAAACTCAATCTGGCATGTTAAACAAAGCCGACGAGGCTTGGCGAGCTTTTTATTGTATTGGGCCATTTTAAGTTTAGGGCCGTTATTGTTAGGCGCAGGCTTTCTCCTTAGTTCTTATTTAACGTCATTAAAACTGTTTAGTGATGCCACCTCTTTGTTAGGGGGGGAGCGAATCATTTTCAGAGTGGCGCCTTTGCTGTTAAGTACAGCGGCATTTTGCTTAATTTATATGGCAGTGCCTAATCGCCCGGTCAGATTTAAACATGCTTTAATTGGCAGTGCTATTGTTGCTTTACTGTTTGAAATCGCTAAACAAGGATTTGCCTACTTTGTTACGTTAACACCGACTTATCAGCTTATTTATGGTGCTTTTGCTGCTGTACCCATTTTTCTATTATGGATTTATTTATCCTGGGTTATTGTATTATTAGGTGCGGAGCTGATTCGTGCCTTGGGGGTATTGGAAGAAGTTACCCGTCAACAACCTATACCTAGAACTGTTGGGATGTTAATGGTGTTAGCCACATTCTGGCAGCAGTTTCAGCATGGCAGGCCAACAGAGTTAAAGGATGTCCGATCAATGGGGTGGGGTATGGCCCTGGAAGACTGGGAGCAATACACTAATTACCTACTGATCGAGGGAATTGTGACTAAAAATGAAAGTAACGAGCTGATACTCGCCCGTGATTTGGCTGAAATACCGCTTTGCTCATTTATCCAAGGATTACCATGGTCGCTGCCTAGTAGTGACGAGTTGGCTTTACTTAAACCTGGTCAACTGCCTCCCTGGGCCAAGCAGCTGGTTGAAAAACTGAATAATACTAACCAGGCAGCGGCTAAACAGCTATCTGGTAGTGTCGTCTCGTTAATTGCTCAGCAAGGCGACAATGAGCTTGTTAAGCTGCATAAGCCTTAAAAGAGTATTGCTCTACAAGAGGGGTATGATTTAGCAAGTGGTTGGTTTGAATTTCATAGCCTTTTTGTTTCTGTGGCACCATAAGCTGAAGCTCTTTGCCCAGGGCTAAGGTGCCGGCTGAAGCAAGTAATGAGTGCTGTTGTTTGCCATCATTCTCTTGGCTAGTCAACATTAAGCCGGCTAACGTTTGCTTTTTAGACAGCTTTTGGATGGGGTGTAAGGTTACGGGGCGTACGTGCCCTTTTAAATATTGAATACCAACTAAGCTGTTACCGGTTCGGGGTAATTGTTGTTGCCAACGAACAAACCCTAATAGCCAGCGTGGGTGAGACTGTCTATCACTGCGCATAGCAATGATTTGGCCATTATAAAACTCGTTCATCAGTGCTTGATTTATTTTTAAGCAATAGCCTCCTGGGCTCTCATTCACCATTTTTCCAGTAGCGCGATGTTGGCCATTGGCCTGAATGGGTAGGTTATCACTGGGGATTAATAGCTCGTGAATAGTGTCTACACCCCAGGCCACCGCAGTAAATGAGTCGCAAGGTAGCCGCAGCCCTTGGCGGTGTTTTAAATGTTGCCACTGACGCTCGATGATCATTAATAATTCAATAGCCCGCTTATTATTGTTGCTATTGGGAATGCCAATTTCAGCAGGTCGGTGGCCCCCTCGCAAGGTATTAATATGCTGTTCAATGAGAGCAATAAGCCGATCGGGTGTGAGATAGCGAAAGCTATGTTGATCAGGTTGTGGGGGGGCAAAAATTTGGTGGGGGCAGCGTTGGCTGTCTAAATCTAATAAAAAATACTCAGAGTGATTCAGGTACTGAGGCTCATTCAGTAACTTCACATGTTTAACCCAGTGACCCAAATAACTATACACTTGCCAGCTTTCGCCAGGGCTTAGTTGATAGGGGTTAGCAAGCTCTACTAACAATATTTGTTTAAAGTAGTCTTCTATGGTGTTGGCAGCAGGTAAAGAAAAAGCTCTGCCAATGGTTACTCGATGCACTTGGTAGCGCTCTGCGAAACTATAGAGCTGGTTTATTTCATACCAAAGATCGTTATTTGGTAGCGTGTAATTATCATAACACTGCATAATGCTGTGGCCTAGATAATACATCGCCATATAAATAATTTCTGCTATGGGCTTATGGGTAAGGTCATTTCGGGCAATGGCTTCCAATAAAATGGTTTTGTAACCGTAAGCCATTTCTTGCTTTAGTTCAGCCAGTTTGTCTTTTTCTTTATTAGTACTATGAAGCAGCGCTTGAGGATTGCGTAAATGATAATGCTCATCAAGGTTGCGAAAAGCATAGTCAAAGCATTGCATAATGCCTAAACGCTTATTGTCATTAATTTGGGTGCGATTAATGAGTGCTAATAGTGCACAGGTTTGTCGCAGGGTATACGGCATATCCTGGATAGGTAAGTCTTTTAATTCTTGCTTGATTGCCTGCGGTGTGCAATTGATAACAATGTTTCTGGTAATTTGTTGCTTTGGAACTGATAACATGACTACTGCCTGATACATTAGCAACCAACTTATACAATAACTGCTGTTAGCCTGTTGTTATACCTAGATTCGAATGGATGTTAGAGGTTGTTATCGTCGCTAAACATCATTCGCTTTGGTTATACTTCTGAGGGCAAAAAACTGTGTTAATGAAAGTGCCCATAAAAAAGTAATTAATAATCGAAGGAACCCCTCTATGTTTAGGATAGTGACTGTTTGCCTGCTTTGCTTAAGTTTATTTGGCTGTAGTAATGGGGTTTTTTATGATCACAATAATAACACAGTTGACTTAGAGTCGTATAAAGGGCAGTGGCTACTTATCAATTATTGGGCTGCCTGGTGTTCCCCTTGTCGTAAAGAAGTGCCTGAACTCAACCAGCTTGACCAACAAAATAATAATATCAAAGTACTTGGAGTGAACTTTGATTTGCCTGATCAGGTAGCGCTAAATAAACAAATGCAAGATTTGGCCATAACATTTTCGGTGTTGCAGCAAGACCCTAGAGAATATTACCAATTTAGTAGGCCCAATGTGTTGCCTTTTACTGTATTAATCAGTCCAACTGGTAAGCTGGTGAAAACATTGTTAGGACCGCAAACGGCAGAGTCAATCCACCAAGTGATAAGCTTATATAAATAAGGGCACCTTTTATAGCTATCCTCAAGATAAGGTAACAAACATGAGTAAGGTATATAAAAAAGCCTGGGTATCTGGAAAGGTACAAGGCGTCTGGTTTCGTGCTTCAACTAAACAGCAGGCTGATCGACTAGGTATTTGTGGCTATGCAAAAAACCTTGACGATGGTCGGGTTGAAGTGTTGATGTGTGGTAGTGAGGCATCAGTGACTAAACTGCTTGAGTGGTTGGAAGAAGGGCCGCCGATGGCTGTGGTTAATGAACTTAAGGTAACTGATACTGAAAGTGAAGCTAGCGATGGTTTTATGACTTGTTAGTGTGTCATGCACAAAATAAGTGAGCAACTAAAAGGACGCTAACGAGCCTGCCAAAAACGATTCCAGGCAGTAAATACGCGGCTGGGGTACCACGTTTTTCCTAAGCTGCCATTATATCTAGCCAGTGCTCGGGTGAGGTTGCCTTTTTCTTTTTTCAAGTAGTAGCTAAGAATTGTGCAGCCATAGCGAATATTAGTGGCAATATCAGTTAAGTTATCATTAGGTCTGCCAATTTCTTTTTTCCAAAAGGGCATTACTTGCATGAGTCCTTGAGCACCGACACGAGAAATGGCAAAACGATTAAATAAACTTTCCACATGAATGACAGACAGCACTAGCTCTGGTTGTAAGTCAGCTCGGGATGCCTCTTTGTGGACAAGCCGAAGAATCTCCAAGCGCTTTTTAGGGTCTTTGATATAGCGCTTTAGTCGGCCAGACATATCCACTAACCACACTTCTGCATCAAAGCGATCATGAAAGCTATCTGCTTTAGCAATAGTACTTTTTAAATAGGCCCGCATTTCCGCATCTGGCAGTTGTTGTGCACTTGCTACAACATTCGTGCTATTAATGAAGCCAAGCAAACAGAGTAGTAGTTTAATTGCTTTCCACTGCGAGAAGTGGAAAGCATTGTAGGATAGCTGACCAAAGCGAAACATAGCTGATAATTAGATGATGTCTCAGGTTTTAGTTGTTATTTGATAGAAACGCTTATTTTATAGAAACCTTGCCTGATAAAAACGTCATTAACTCATCCAGTGGCACTTCAATCTTTTCATCGCAGGCTCGGTGCTTGTATTCGATAATGCCTTTTTCTAAGCCACGATCACCTATTACAAGGCGATGGGGGATACCCACAAGTTCCATATCAGCAAACTTAACACCAGGGCTGGTTTTTCGATCTCGGTCGTCCAATAATACATCGTACCCAGCCTGCTGTAGCTGTTGATATAACTGCTCAGCGGTATTTTTGACCGCTTCAGAGCGATCCATATTTAGTGGAATTAAACCCAGTTGAAAAGGTGCGATAGCATCTGGCCAGATAATACCGTTTTCATCATGATTTTGCTCAATAGCCGCTGCAACAACACGAGATACACCAATACCATAGCAGCCCATCTTCATCGCAACTGCTTTACCGTTTTCATTTAAAACAGTAGCACCCATGGATTCACTGTATTTGTCGCCTAACTGGAATATATGACCAACTTCAATTCCGCGCTTAATAATTAAATGGCCTTTGCCACAAGGGCTTGGGTCACCTTCAATAACATTACGCAAGTCGGCAGTTTGGGTATACTGGCAGTCTCTTTTCCAGTTAGCTCCTGTTAAGTGAAATCCATTTTCATTAGCACCACAAATAAAGTCAGCTAAGTGAGCCGCACTATAATCAACAATTACAGGAATAGTTAAACCAATAGGACCAAGTGAGCCTGGTTCACAACCAACTACTTGCTTTATTTGCTCATCAGTTGCAAAAGTAAGAGGGCTGGCAACGTCAGGTAAGTGAGACGCTTTAATTTCATTAAGCTCATGATCACCTCGAATAACGAGGGCAACGAGTTTTAATGGCTCTTTTTCTTCTGTCTGACCAACTACGATTAAGGTTTTTAAGGTTTGGCTGGCTTCAACCGATAAAAATTGGCAAAGCTGGTCAATAGTGTGTACCTCAGGAGTAGCAACTTTTTCCAGGCTTTGATTGGCTGCAGGGTGGTCACCCGTGGGTGGTAAGGTTTCTGCTTTTTCTATATTGGCGGCATATTCACTACTATCGCTAAATGCAATGGCATCTTCTCCTGACTTTGCCAAAACATGAAACTCATGAGATGCACTACCACCAATACTGCCTGTGTCGGCTAATACCGCGCGATAATCTAAACCCAAGCGGTCAAAAATACGACTATAAGTGTCGTGCATTACTTGGTAGGTTGCCTGTAATGATTCGCTACTAATATGAAATGAATAGGCATCCTTCATTAAAAACTCACGGGCACGCATGACACCGAACCGAGGCCGAATTTCATCGCGAAACTTGGTTTGAATTTGATAAAAATTCATGGGTAGCTGTTTGTAGCTGTTTAATTCATTTCGGGCAATGTCAGTGATAACTTCTTCATGAGTTGGGCCAACACAGAAGTCGCGTTGGTGACGATCTTGAATTCTTAACAGCTCGGGGCCAAACTGATCCCAGCGAGCAGTTTCTTGCCATAATTCAGCTGGCTGGACAGCAGGCATCAGCACTTCTTGAGCACCTGAACGATCCATTTCTTCGCGGACAATACGCTCTACTTTGCGTAAGGTTCTTAACCCTAACGGTAGCCAGGTATATAAGCCTGAGGCTAACTTACGAATCATACCGGCGCGCAGCATTAGCTGATGACTAATAACTACTGCATCTGTTGGGTTTTCTTTTAGTGTTGGAGCTAAGTATTGGCTTAATCGCATAATTGTAGGCTAACCAGTACCTGATTGAAAAAAGATTGCCATTCTACGCTGTGAGCGTAGGGTTTGTCACCCTAAAAGCCTTTAACTGTTGCGTATACCCAAATGTAGTATAAATTGTCAGAATCTGAGATAGTTTGATCAGAACCAGTGCTATGCTTTGATTGTCTCCAACTACAGCACCAGAATACCCTGTTACTCTCAGTGTTTTAGCGCCTAAAGCAAATGAAGTAAACAAACCAGTGAATAAATTTTTGGAGGTTTATGGATACTTTTCAACTAGATGCTCAATTAGCTGCTGACACCTGTTTAATCGGTGATTTTAAACTTTCACAGCTATTGCTCATGAATGATGCTAATTACCCCTGGTTTATTTTAGTGCCGCGAGTACCTGAAGTTCAGGAGCTATTTCAGTTGTCGGAAGCAGATCAGCAGCAATTGATGTGGGAAATCAATTATGTGGCAGAAAAACTTAAAGACTTATTTTCGGCAACTAAAATGAATGTAGCTGCTTTAGGTAATCAAGTAAGACAACTACATGTTCATGTGATTGCCCGAAGTGAAGGTGATGCTGCTTGGCCACAGCCTGTGTGGGGAAAAGTAGCAACGAAGCCTTATGATGATGCGACGATTGTACAGATAAAAGACAAGCTACGTACGTTATTTACTACCTATTTGCAGTATGCTGATGACTGAGCAAATCTTACAAGATAAATTAATTGATTTGGAAACTAAGCTGGCTTTTCAAGATGATACGATTGATCAGTTGAACCAAGTGGTAACCAAGCAACAACAACAAATAGATCGGTTAACTGATCAAGTGAGCTTATTGAAGCAAGCTATTGCGGCGATTATGAATGACCCTGGTAGTAGTATCAGTGGTCAGGAAAAGCCCCCTCATTATTGAGGGGGAGTATTTATCCTTCTGTTCTGGCGGGTATTACATCTTCAGCTTGTAATCCTTTGTCTCGAGTTGTCACTAAAAATTCAACCCGCTGGCCTTCCACTAAAGCACGGTGGCCTTCACCTCGGATAGCTTTAAAGTGCACAAAAACATCGTCGCCATTATCTTGTGAAATAAAGCCAAAGCCTTTAGACACATTAAACCACTTAACTGAACCAGCTTTTCGGTTGGATGCATCAAGTACTGGAAAGCTGGACTTTAATAAATGTATGCGCGGCAAAAAGTGGAAAAGCATTGCTAAAATAGCTAACCACCACGCCCACAGTTGGCTGCTTAGCTGGTTGGCTGTTGAATGTTGCCACCAATACAACAGTACTGTGAGGTTGGCAATTATAAAACAGCTACAGCCTATTAGCTGAAGTTGCTCCATTCTTCGATTGGCTGGGACTGTTAAGTGCAAGCCAAGAATCAGGCTAATTAAACCGATGGCTAGCAGGCTGATAACCCCTGGTAAGCTATACAAATCTGCTGTGCTATAGTTAGCGTATACCTCGCTAAATCGACTTTGATAGACTGCTGGGCTAGTTAAAAATGCCACCAAGCTAATTAAGCCCGTCCACAGGTGGACACATTTTGTGTATTTCGATAGTTTCATCGTTTGTTATTTTAGTTTGTTGATAGGATGATTTTGGCCCTTCTTATATTGCTGCAAACGTAGGACCGCCAAAAAGATGACTAGTACGATTCAGCCTGTTGTTTTAGGCTGAGCTGCTACCTTGCTAACCTGTTTTAATAGGAGAAACAGCGAAGGCTTGGGTTATCACTGATAACAATTACAACACTGCTTATCTGAAAATTATAATTAAGATAAAGCATGAGCTTTATTTTAGCTCATAACAAACTGTTATTGTATGGTTATTGTAATATATCCTTTTAACTCAGCACTTTCATTGGCATAGGCTAGTCACGATTCATTTTTAGGTGTTAACAAAATAGCAAATATACTCATACCAATAATGGCTAGAGGAAGCTAACCCAGCGAGGTTAAAGGCCTTTGAAAGTGCTGCATAATGTACCTGTGTCTGCTTAGTCAGAATGCCTTTAAAACTAGGCAATCAGGTAAACAATTTGGGCTCGTGAGTGTCGTAAGAAAATACGGCTCTGGCAGGGTATGCTGTGACAGACAGCTAAAAACAAAAAAAAATAGAGAAAGTGCGTGCGTACCCCTAATACTTATATTATAGTGCCTTGCGAGAGTTGCTTGTTTATCCTACTTTTATTGTAGGCTTATTCGTGCAGCTATAAATGATACGTATAACGTCTAGCGTAAAACTGGTTGCCGTATATTTTGCAAAGCATTTACTCTTGAGTTGTGGCGTGCAAAATGGCTGGAAGGGGCTTTATCAAGAAGCGCCTTTATCCTAAAGGTTTGCACATCTTTAGGATAAATCACTATATGCTACTTAAACTGATGCATGTTTTTACTGGAGTATATTAGCAATGACAGGAAAAAAATTGACCGCTATTAAAGAAAAGTACACTAAAACCCAAATCCTAACGGAGTTGGCTGAGAACACTGGATTAACTAAAAAAGACGTATCAGCTGTATTGGACGAGCTGTCTGATCTGATTGAAAGACATATTAAAAAGCGTGGCTGTGGCGAGTTCACTCTGCCTGGCTTACTGAAGGTGTCGACTAAGAAAAAACCTGCAGTTAAGGCTCGTAAAGGGGTTAACCCATTTACTGGTGAAGAAATGATGTTTAAAGCTAAGCCTGCTACTGTTCAGGTTAAAGTACGTCCTTTGAAAAAGCTCAAGGACTTTGCTTTAAGCTAATTGAGCCATGTCACTGTTTTACTACTGGTAAAAACAGTTTTTAGCAAGAGTAGCTGTGTAACTACTCTTGCTGTTTTGTAGTTCAACTCTAGACTCTAAAGAAATCGAACAAATTAAAGTAAATCAAATATATGATTGATAATGAGTCGAATTTCATCTCGATCGCTGTCATCATAGTTAGTACGTAATGAGGCTAGCCTAAGCCTAACGCTCATGTCTTTTAAAGAGCCTTCTTGAAAGGTGTATTTTGCTTCTATATCTCGCTCCCATTCTTCTCCTCGGCTTGAGACTCCGCTAATACCAAGTGCTGCACCAGATAACTTGGAGTCTAAATCAATATTGTCACCTTTCACGTAACGAATCATAAAGTGTAAGCCAGGTATTCCTACATCGCTAAAATCATAGTCAAAACGTAGCTGCCAGCTTCTTTCATCTTCATAATTAAAGTCATAAAGCTGTAAAGAATTTGCTAGAAATATTGAGTCAGAGTCTAAAACATAGTCATAAATGTAGTCGCCAGTGATGGTTTGATAAGCGGTTTTAATGCTGGCGCCTCCTTTGCTCAGCTGTAAACTGATACTGCTGGCTTTGTTATCTCTGTCTGTATAATTGGTATCAGTAGGCTCGCCATCATTAATTGTACGGTAATGCACTAAGTCCAGGTTAAGATTGATAGTATCGGTTAATGTAAAGCTGTGGTTGTAATTGAAGTAAAACTGTTTCCAAATATCTTCATACAAGGAAGAATGAAAGCTTAAACTTGGCCCATTATCAAAATTATAATCGAAGCCTAAGTAATAAAATTCGTCAGCTCTACCTTCAAATCCGTACTCGGTATTAGGGAGGCTTTCAAAGTTTGAGCTGGCTTTCAATTTGGTTTGGGTAAATCGCCCGCCACTGATAGTAAGGTTATTGATATCAGTTGATTTGATATTTAGCCCTTTAAATGCTTGGGGTTGGGCTCTGGAGTCTCCATAATAGAAAAGGGGAGAGGTAGTCAACTGACGCCCCCATTTTATTTCTGTTTGTGCATATTTGGCTTTTAATAGTGCAACCCCCAGCGCTGAGTAACTTTCTGCATCACCATCATCTGTTACTACCAATAAGCCAGTGTTGGTTGTCCCCCTTCCACTATCCAGCTTAAGGGTGCTGTAGATAGAGGCATCTATTCCAATAAGGTCTGCCCAATAACCCGACTCATAATTCACCATGGCCGTTTGTGTCCACTCTTCTCGATAGCTCTGTCCTCCCTGGTTGTGTCTGAAGTCGCGGTTAAAGTAGTAGTTGCGTAAGTGCAGGTTTGCTGCTGAGTCATCGATAAAAGGTGTTGCAATTGAAGTAGTGCTGGCAAATAGAGGGCTAAAAAATACCGCTGCCCATAATTGCTTATTCATCCCCGTATCCTTTATTATTTATTAATATTTTCTAAATAACCCTCTTAAATCTAGCAGTTAGTTACTGGATGTGTAGTAAATGAGGATGTTACAAAGGGAGGATGAATAACCTGCTACCCAATATCAGCTAGCTTCGGTGTTAGTCTCATATAGAAAGGGTATGGGGGCTATTAAAAATAAATAAAGAAGAGGTTTTTTCTTTTAACATGCTGGATAAAAAAACGCCACAGTTGTGGCGTTTTTTAGATAGTCTAGATGTCGCTCAAATTAGAATAAAGCGATATCGTAGATTAGTTTCAGGCGATGAGAATCAGTATCTCCACCTGGACCATTATAATCCCAGTGCTGATATTGGACTGATAGGTCTTTTAATGCACCGCTCTGGAATCTATAAGTAATGTCTTGGGAGAACTCTCTTGCGGTATCATCTGAGTCATTTCTCCGGTGGATATTATCACTGTTAGCATAAGTTAAACCAGCAGTTAGCCCTGGGATGCCTGCATCGGCAAAGTCATACCCTGCTGTTATAACCCAAGCTTCTTCGCCTTCACGCAAGAAGTCTTCCCATAATGATAATGATGAGTTGGTTGTTCCATGGTCTTGATCGAAATAGCCTGATACCCAATCTCCATCTTTAGTTCTGTTATAACCAACTCCAATTGAGGCTGCACCTACGTTCAATGTGGCATTTGCGTTATAGTAACGACTTTCATAGTCGTCATTTTTATATGCATTTGCTCCTTTAAATTTGTCAAACTTGTTGCCATTTTCTTCCGCTTTACCATAACGAGCATCTAAGTCGACACTCATATCGTTACCTAGATCTATAGTGTAATAGACTTTAGCAAATCTCTTCTTGATATAGTCGTCTGACTTTCCATGCTCAACAACAAAGCCTAAGCCATTATCAAACTCATAACCAGCACCGATGATATCGACTTGATCGATTTCTTCTCCGGAGCGATTTTTTAAGTCTTCAGAGAAAAAGCTCTGGTTACGTTGTCTTGTTTCTGTGAAGCGAGCTCCATAAAGCTTGAATCCACTAGCATGTCCCTCAACGTAAGCACCAAATACTGAGCTGGGTAAAACGCGGGAGCCTGACGTGCCAAACGTTTCAGTGCCTTGTTGCATTAAACCATACTTACCGTTAACGCCAAGATTTTCATCACCAAATTTAGCTTTTATATAAGCTTGGGTGGTGCCAGCAATGTCGTTAACATCTGAGCTGCTGCTTTTATCGCTTGGCAGGTTAGTGGAAGAAAAGCCCTTTTCATTTGAAGGGTTGTCTAGCTTGAACGCGGCGCCTGCTGAATAGTCAAACCCAATAGTGTCAAACAAATAGCCAGACTGAAAGTCAAAGCGAAAGCCTTGTACCCATTCACGGCGGTCAAATTCAGCGCCATTTTTTCCTGATTCATTAAAGTAATAGTTGCGAATGCTTAGCTTACCCGTGCTGTCTTCAATAAAACCTTCAGCTTGGGCTGTGCTGATTGAGGCGGCAGATGCAGCAACAACTGCAGCAGCCAGTGTGGAAAATTTAAACGTTTTCATTATGTGACCTACTCCTAACTACTCCTAAGGTGTTGTGTGTAATGAGCGATATAAAAGACATATCAATCTCCTTACTCACGACTGTCTTACAGGTTGCTGTTTGCGGCTGAACAGAACGTATTTGGGTTGTTAAAATTCTGCTCAACCGAATGCGTTTCACCATCCTGTTAGAAGCTGTTGCAAAACTACTACGCTTGCAAATACTGCGTTTAAAACTGGCTCAAAGTACTCATTTATAAGCTATAAACTCTGTCTTTTCGCCAATTGTTGCCTTGTTTTTGCTTCGCTCATAACCTTTTGCTACATCTTCAAGTAGACATCAAAAGTTAATTAATAATTTGCCCACCATGGGGAACAAAAAACTACTTTAGAATTTGATGCCTTTATTTGACAGATCCTACTGTTTGTTCTGAGAAAGAACTAACGCATTATGCCGTTTTTAATAAAAAATCAAAAGTATTGCAATATTAAATGTTGATGCCTTTACAAAAACGTAAAAGAAATAGTCATGTGATTTATACTAAAGAATTATGTAAGTTTGGTGAACTAAAAGCAATTAAATGACTACATGACATTGTTTAAAAGTCAAAGCGGTTGGCATATAAAGCTGTATTCTTTATATGCCTTATATTAAATTTGTTTACTGATATAAGGCACTGCTAAAGTAGTATTTGTTTAATAAAATAGCTTTGATTGAAAATTGTTCAGATGTAAGTAATAAAACAACAAGTTTAGTATATTCTAAATTAAAGGTTGGTTGTTGGTGAGGTTGGATTTTTGAGTGATCAATAAAAAACGCCACTTGCTTTACAGTTTAGTGGCGTTTTTTACTTAGCCTTACTGGCATTGGGAGGCTAGCTAGTCCTAGGGTTGCAGCTGCTATCCTATAAAAGGTCTATTTTGTAGTCGATATAAATACGGTTACCGTTAGTGTCGCCGACTAGCGTGTTTCCTCTGTAGGTCCAATTGTTCCAGCGAACTGATAGGCCTTTTAACATGGTGTCTTGGAAGGAGTACTTGATATTAGAGCCGCGCTCCCATTCGGAGTCACGTCTTGTATTACCTCGATCATCTATATCATAACCATAGGTATACGCGGTATCGAGTGACAGCCCTGGTATTCCTAAATCTGAAAAGTCATAAGAGAAAGCAACTTGCCAGGTTTTTTCATCTTCAAAGTTGAAGTCAGACCAGTTTCGTGAAGTCCAGGCACTGATGGGACCATAATCTTTATCACCATCCCAACTATATTGGAAGTCATCACCGCCTATTCTTGAGTGAGATAAGGAAATAGTGATAGGCCCACCTGATAACTGAGCATTGTAGTTTGTATAGCTGGAATCATACTCGTCAGCCATGTTATGAGTAGGATGATTATTGCCATCCTCTTCAGACCATTGCTTATTGGCTTCTATGTATAATGTTGTGTCATTACCTAGATCATAGGTGTAGTATATTTTAGCAAAAGTTTGTTCAAGAAAGCCGTCAGAGCTACCATGATCCAGGGCAAAGCCTAACCCATTATCTAACTCATAACTGCCGCCGAAGGTATTTACATAGTCTACATCATTGCCAAAATCATCGAAGCTTGAACCATCCCGTTCAGAGATTTCTGTTACTCGATTGACATAAAATTTTGCTCCATAAAGATTTGCCTCAATCATGCCACCCTTAAAGGAGCTGGGTAGTAAACGAGAACCAGATGTCATTAATAAGTTGGTTCCCATATCTACTCGCCCATAAATACCATTCAGGTTCATATTGTCATCGCCTACTTTGGCTTTAACAAAAGCGCGGGCAATTTTACTGATGCTGTCTATGCCATCTTGTTCTGAATCCCGTTGAGAAAAATTGGTAAAGTTTGTGCCGGGGTCATCAAGTTTGACGCCGCCAAAATAAGACATATCAAACCCAATAATATCGGCAAAATAACCAGAGGAATAATTGAGCATAACGCCTTGTCCCCACTCCCGGTTATCAAATCGATTCTGGCTGGTTCGACCATCGCGGTTAAAATAAACATTCCTGAGGTGTAACTGCAAAGAGCTATCGTCAATAAAGCTCTCAGCTTGAACAGGTGTTGTATATGAGGTGGTTGCAGCAACTATCGCAGCAGTTAATGCAGAAAGCTTAAGTGTTTTCATTGTTGAACCTACTCCTAAGGTATTTATGATTACCTATTCCTAAGGTTTTTCTCTGACGCCATTTACTGAGTTGGCGGCAGATTAGCTTAAATGGCTAGCGCACAAGGTATTTACTTGCATTTAAATGAAATGCTTTGAGTGAGTAATATAGGGATCGCTCATGATTTAGTATGTATTAATATAGCTTAAAAAATAAACAGTCTGACTTAATTAAATAGCTTAGTTTTCAAGCAATATTATTAAAAATTTATTAAATTGGGTGCAAGTTGTTTTAATGTTTATATCTTTAATTCATAGCATGTATGTAAAATTTTATTTTGTTAGGGTTGGACAGGCTATATGAGGGTAGTCAAATAAAACTAGAAAGCGTTTGCTTCAATAGCAGAAAGTAAACACTTAAGGGCAGTGAGCCAGGGTTGATATTTTAGGGCGCCTCTATTAATTGTTTTTGGTCTCTGCGCTGCCTGATAGGCCTTCTGGTAAACCCGCGCTCGGTGTTGTTGCTTTTTATCAGCATGCCTTCAAATCAACACCTTGATTGCGAATTCACCAGAAGGCCAGAGACAGCAAACAATTATTAGCGGTGCCCCTTACTAAGGCTGCCCATTTCCTCTCTAGTTAGGCTATAATGGCGCTCTTTTATTGAGTTGATTTGTAAAGCAGGTTAATAGGTTAAGTAGTAATGATAGAGAAGGTGATAGTCCATGCCTATTTATGAGTATCTTTGTGGCCAGTGTGAACATACCCATGAGGTAATTCAGAAAATTAGCGATGATCCGCTAACTACATGCCCACAGTGTGGGGTAGATGCACTCAAAAAGCTACTTTCAGCCCCTGCTTTCCGGTTAAAAGGCTCTGGTTGGTATGAAACAGACTTTAAAACTGGTGCAAAAAAGAATTTAGTTGATTCAGGTGAAAGCAAAAGCAAGCCTGCAACTGAAAAAAAAGCAACATCAACTCCAGCAGCAACTGGGAGTAATTAAGAACAAGCAGTAATTGCTTGCTATTGATTAGTGTTGGAAGCAGGCATTAAGCAAGAAAATCTATTAAGGCCGTTTGTTAGTGCATTGTTGCTAGTAGATGCACTATTCTTGCTAATCCTATGAATAAAATTGCAGATAGGGTATTACCAATGCGCAGCCATTATTGTGGCGAACTGAACACCTCGTTTATTGACCAAGAAGTAACTTTATGCGGCTGGGTCCATCGCCGTCGTGACCATGGTGGTGTTATCTTCCTTGACTTGCGTGATCGTAATGGAATTGCACAAGTTGTGTTTGATCCAGATACGCAAGACGCCTTTAATTTAGCTGATAAAGTGCGTAATGAGTATGTTATTCAAGTAACTGGCCGGGTCAGACATCGCCCAGAGGGCACGGTTAATTCTGAGATGAAAACCGGTGAGGTAGAGGTGTTGGGCAGTGCATTAGAAATCCTAAATACTGCAGCTACACCTCCATTTCAGTTGGATGAACATGTTCAGGTGGGTGAGGATATCCGTTTAAAATACCGCTATTTGGATTTGCGCCGCCCAGAAATGTTTGAAAAGCTGCAAGTTAGGGCGAAGCTGACGTCTATTATACGACAATATCTTGAGTCAAACGACTTTATGGATATTGAAACACCCATTTTAACTCGTGCTACCCCAGAAGGAGCAAGAGATTATTTGGTTCCTAGTCGTACCCATTCAGGTGAGTTTTTTGCTTTGCCTCAGTCTCCCCAATTATTTAAGCAATTGCTGATGATGGCAGGGGTGGATCGCTATTATCAAATTGCCAAGTGTTTCCGTGACGAAGACTTAAGAGCAGACCGCCAGCCAGAGTTTACTCAGGTTGATATTGAAACCTCCTTTATGGATGAATACGCCATTATGGGTATGGCTGAAGGGTTAGTCCGCCAGGTGTTTGATGACTTGTTAGGCGTACAGCTCGGTGAGTTTCCAAGAATGACTTATCGAGAAGCGATGCAACGCTTTGGTAGTGATAAGCCTGACCTACGTATTCCTTTAGAGTTGGTTGATATTGACCACCTAGTTAAAGATGCTGAATTTAAAGTATTTAAAGGGCCTGCTAATGATTCCAAAGGCCGGGTAGCGGCACTGCGTTTACCTAATGGAGCTAACCTGCTGACCCGTAAGCAAATTGATGATTATGGAAAATTTGTAGGTATTTATGGGGCTAAAGGGTTGGCTTGGATTAAAGTCAATGATCTTAGCCAAGGTGTTGAAGGGTTGCAGTCACCTATTGTGAAACATATCGAGTCACAAGTAATGGCGGTAATGGAAGCTGTGGGTGCTGAAAACGGTGACATTATCTTCTTTGGTGCAGATAGAGCCAGAGTAGTCAACGAAGCCCTGGGAGCTCTCCGGATTAAGCTAGGTGAAGACTTACACCTTTATAAGAATGAGTGGGCTCCTTTGTGGGTAGTTGACTTCCCAATGTTTGAAGATGCCAGCGAAGGTAATTTAACCCCACTCCATCACCCATTTACTGCGCCTGCATGTAGTGTAGAAGCACTTAAGCAAAACCCTGAAGAAGCCCTTTCCAGAGCCTATGATATGGTGCTGAATGGTTGTGAGTTGGGTGGCGGCTCTATTCGTATTCATCAGCAAGATATGCAGCAAGTGGTGTTTAATATTCTGGGTATTGATGAAGTGGAAGCAGAAGAAAAGTTTGGCTTTTTATTATCAGCCCTCAAATATGGTTGTCCTCCTCATGGTGGTTTAGCATTTGGTTTAGATCGTTTGGTAATGTTACTCACTGGAGCTAGCTCAATTCGTGAGGTGATTGCCTTCCCTAAAACCCAGAGAGCAGCCTGTTTGTTAACAGATGCGCCAGGGGAGGTAGACAATAAGCAGCTTCGAGAACTAAATATCAGACTCCGCAAGCCAAATGCTGCAGAGTAATTAGATTATCTCTGAAGGGTTAGCCGTGATCGGCTAACCCTTTTTTGTCTTATTTGCTTTTAACTTAAGGGGCATCTTTAAAAATGTCCTTAACAGGTTATCTCTCTTTGATTTTATCTTAGCGAGGAAGATTTATGGCAGGTCATAGTAAGTGGGCCAACATTAAACATCGCAAGGCAGCTCAAGATGCCAAGCGAGGAAAAGTTTTTACCAAAATCATTCGGGAGCTTGTTGTTGCAGCCAAGCAGGGCGGCCCTTTACCGGAAGATAATCCACGGCTGCGGGCAACAATGGATAAAGCGCTGGCAGCCAACATGACCAGAGACACCATTGACCGGGCGATTGCTCGGGGTGCTGGTACCAATGATGCGGACAACATGGAAGAACTCACTTATGAAGGGTATGCGTCTGGTGGTGTAGCGGTGTTAGTTGAAGTAATGACAGACAACCGCAATAGAACGGTTGCTGAAGTACGTCATGCATTTAGTAAGCATGGTGGTAATTTAGGTACTGATGGTTCAGTAGCCTATCTGTTTTCTAAAAAAGGCCAATTAAGCTTTGCTCCGGGTGAAGATGAAGAAAAATTAATGGATGTGGGTCTTGAGTCAGGAGCAGAAGATGTAGTGACAAATGATGACGACTCTATTGATGTTATTACCGATCCAGCAGATTTTGGTCAAGTTAAAGATGCTTTAGTAGCGGCTGGTTTGGAGCCGGCTAATGCAGAAGTGACCATGATTGCATCAACAGTGGTGGCACTTGATGAAGATCAGGCAGAAAAGGTAATCAAGTTGATAGATCGCCTGGAAGACTTGGATGATGTGCAAAACGTTTACACCAATGCGGATTTTCCTGCTGAAGCATTAGAGTAACCAGTACACCTTTATCTGTTGTACATAACACTGAGAATACCATTCCAACCATAACTATTGTTCTCATTAGGCCATAAATGACATGAGTATGGCCTAATGGACTTGCTAGGCAAGTAAGTTAAAACTGCTTTTTTGAATACTCAACTAAGCGACTAGCCACCAGCCCAGTAGCATCAGCAAAAAAAGTAGACCAATAGTGGCCGATATTTTGAGTAGTAGCCAGGGTGATTCCATCGTTTTTACTTTTTATTAGTTTTACTGTAAGCCTACGCCCAAAAGAGCGTTTAAAGTACAGGTTTTTAGTAACAAACGTTGCTACTTTGTAACTGACAGCTGTTTTCCACTCATATAAAAAATCATGCTGTAAAAACAAGCTCAAAAATAAAATTGGCATCAAGTTATGTATATGTGTACAGTATTATTAACCTGACTTTATAGTTTTATATGAGCCTTATCCTTGGTATTGACCCAGGCTCAAGAGTGACTGGGTATGGCATAATTAATCAACTTGGAAACCGCTGTGAGTATGTAACCAGTGGTTGTATTCGTACTAATACTGATTCACTTCCAGATCGGTTGGCCCAAATTTTTCAGGGTGTTTCCACCATTATTGAACAGTTTTCACCTCAGCAAGTGGGAGTGGAGCAAGTATTTATGGCACGCAATGCTGATTCTGCATTGAAGTTGGGGCAAGCAAGAGGTGCTGCCATAGTTGCTGCAGTTAATCATGGCTTGCCAGTATCTGAATATTCAGCCAGGCAAATAAAGCAGTCAGTGGTTGGTAAAGGAAGCGCTGAAAAAAGCCAGGTACAGCATATGGTACAACAACTGTTGCACTTGAACCGATGTCCACCCAGTGATGCCGCTGACGCACTGGCTGTCGCTTTATGTCATGCCCATACCCAGCAGAGTCTGATAAAAATTGCCGGCACGAGAAGTGTTCGCCGGCGGAGAATTCGCTAGTTAAAATACTTGCAGCTAAATATGAAGCAACTGTCAATGAACGAGAATATTGAGTCATGATTGGTCGAATTAAAGGGGTTTTATTAGAAAAACAACCACCTCATTTGCTAATTGATGTTCAGGGGGTGGCCTATGAGGTGGATGCGCCCATGACCACTTTTTATCAGTTGCCAGAAACAGGGCAGACTGTCGTGTTATACACACACTTTGTGGTAAGAGAAGATGCTCAACAGTTATATGGGTTTGCTGCTAAGCAAGAACGAGAGCTATTTCGGGTGCTTATTAAAGTCAATGGAGTAGGCCCAAAGCTGGCACTCACCATTCTGTCGGGTATGAGTTCTGATAGTTTTGTGCGCACGGTTCAGGATAATGACGTGGCTAGTCTAGTGAAGCTGCCAGGGGTCGGGAAAAAAACAGCTGAAAGGTTATTGGTAGAAATGCGTGATAAGTTAACCAGTTGGTTACCCATTGATTCAGACTCAACCACAAGTGTTACTGAACAGGTCATTGCTCCTGAAAATTACTTAGACGACGCTATCAGTGCATTAGTATCTCTTGGTTATAAACCACAGCAGGCAACTAAGGCAATTAAAGCACTGCCTGATCAGAAATTACCCAGCGAAGAGTTGATCCGCCAAGCGTTAAAAGCAATGGTGTAACTGAAAGCATAGGCTTGTTGCAATAATAAGGGTACTAGAAAATAAGGTTAGTGCCTGTTATTCCGTATCCATTACTTTTGCAATGTCCTCAAATTAGTGGGGAGTGAGTTAGATAAAACAGGTGATCTATAAACGATGATTGAAACGGATCGTTTAATTGCAGCAACTGCAACGCCCGTAGAGGAAAGCCAAGACCGAGCGATTCGGCCAAAGCGTTTGGCTGACTATATTGGTCAGGCTTCTGTACGTGAGCAAATGACTATTTTTATTGAGGCGGCGAAGCGACGCAGCGAAGCCTTAGATCATACCTTGATATTTGGTCCGCCTGGTTTAGGTAAAACCACATTAGCGAATATTTTGGCTTATGAAATGGGGGGGCAAATTAAAACCACCTCAGGACCTGTGTTAGAAAAAGCCGGCGATCTGGCTGCAATGCTAACTAATTTGGAAGCGGGTGATGTACTGTTTGTTGATGAAATTCACCGCTTAAGCCCCGTGGTAGAAGAGGTTTTATATCCCGCTATGGAAGACTACCAGTTGGATATTATGATTGGTGAGGGTCCAGCAGCACGTTCCATTAAACTGGATCTGCCGCCTTTTACCCTAGTAGGAGCAACCACCCGGGCTGGTTTGCTAACTTCGCCACTGAGAGATCGTTTTGGTATTGTTCAGCGACTGGAATTTTACTCAGTTGAGCATTTAGCTACGATTGTGCAGCGCTCTGCAAATATACTAGGTGTGTCTTTAGACGAAGAGGGGGCTGTAGAGGTTGCTAAACGTTCACGAGGAACGCCCCGAATAGCCAACCGCCTACTAAGGCGAGTAAGAGACTTTGCAGAGGTAAAAGGTTCAGGAATTATTACCCAAACGGTTGCTGATCAGGCACTTAGTATGCTGGATGTAGATCACCAGGGGTTTGATCAGATGGATAGACGACTACTGTTGGCCATGATTGAGAAATTTGCAGGGGGGCCTGTGGGTGTCGATAGCTTGGCTGCAGCCATCAGCGAAGAGCGTGATACCATTGAAGATGTATTGGAACCCTATTTAATTCAGCAGGGCTTTATCATGCGAACACCCAGAGGCCGGGTTGTTACTGAGCGGGCCTATCTCCACTTTGGCTTATCTATGCCTGAGTCTTGACCCAAAACTCTATCAACTTTAGCGTATTAAGAATTTTTTGTACCACTTTTTGGTGCTTGTTTTTTTATTTTGTTTGAGGAAACAGTGAGTGGATAACTTTGAGATTCGCTGCCGCGTATATTTTGAAGACACCGATGCGGGTGGGATTGTTTACTATGTAAACTATTTGAAGTATATGGAGCGGTCAAGAACGGATTTATTACGTAGTCTAGGGATTGAACAGCATTCGCTTCTCGAACAAAATGTGATGTTTGTTGTCCATAGTTCATCAATTAACTATCGTAGTCCAGCCAGGCTGGATGATGAATTAAAAGTGACAGCAATAGTTAAGAAATTGACAAAAGTAGCTATTATTTTTATACAACAAGTGGTTAATTGTCGGACAAATGTTTTATGTTGCGAGGCTGAAGTAAAAGTGGCTTGTGTGTCGTCTATTAATATGAGGCCAACAATGATTCCAACCAGTTTGCAACAAAAAATACAATTACTCTAGGTAATTTCACGAAAACGGGAAAAGAGAGGTGGTATGATCGGCCTTTCGCCTGCTGAGGCTGTGTCACCTTTTATGTTGTATTACCCAGGATGTAATGCAGCTTAATATATAAGTGTCACCTTACATAAAATAGCTTGAGGGTAAGTATTGTGGCAGAAATGTCAATTTGGTCCTTAATTGCCGGCGCTAGCTGGATTGTACAGCTGGTGATGCTGATATTACTGTTGGCATCCATTGTGTCATGGGTAATGATTTTGCAACGTGGTTTTTTATTATCTAATACCAAACGGAGTGCTATTACATTTGAAGATCGGTTTTGGTCGGGAATGGATTTAAGTAAATTATTCCGCCAAGTCACCAGTGAGCCTGATCCTGATAATGGGATGGAGCATTTATTTAGAGCGGGTTTCAAAGAGTTTACCCGGCTAAGGCAAGACTCCAATGCAGACCCAGATGCAGTGATGGAGGGGACTCAACGAGCAATGCGAGTGGCTTTGGCGAGGGAGCAAGAACGTTTAGAGCAAAACTTACCCTTTCTTGCTACGGTGGGTTCAATCAGTCCTTACATCGGTCTGTTTGGTACGGTTATTGGCATTATGAATTCATTCCGAGGGCTTGCTAATCAAACTCAGGCAACCTTGGCTACTGTTGCTCCTGGTATTTCCGAAGCACTGGTTGCAACAGCAATGGGGCTATTGGCTGCAATTCCTGCTGTGGTGGCTTACAACAAATACTCTGCAAAGGTTGATCAACTATTAAATAGTTACGATACCTTTTCTGATGAGTTTTCCAGTATTTTACACCGTAAGGTACATACACGAGTTAAGCAGGGATAAGCAGCATGGCTACTAAACGTATTCGGCGTAAGCCAATGTCAGAAATCAACGTGGTGCCATACATTGATGTGATGCTGGTGCTGTTGATTGTGTTTATGGTAGCCGCTCCGATGTTAACCCAAGGGGTTAATGTTGATTTACCAAATACTGATGCAAAGCCACTTGATGTTAAAGAGGATGAAGAGGCCATTATTGTTTCAGTAAAACCTGATGGCACGTATTACATCAATATTGGTAAGGATCAAGAGCAAGCTGTTCCCCTAGAAAAAATACAGGAGCAGGTTTCTAAAATAATGAAGGTTAAACCTAACCGCTTAGTGTTAATCAAGGGGGATCAACAGGTTGACTATGGCACAGTTGTTCAGGCAATGGCTGCCTTGCAAGCAGCCGGTGTACCCAATGTTGGCTTGATTACCGATCCACAGGAACAAACAGGTTAATAAGAAGTTATTGTTGTGAGATTGCCTAACGGTTATACCTTACCTGCTACGATAGCAATAGTCCTACATATCACTGCTATATTGGCAGTGGCCAATATTTGGCAGAAGGAACATCAGTTTCCTGTTAAAGCGACCCCTGATCACGTTAAGGCAAAACTGATTGCCTTAAAACCGGCTACTAATAAACCTGCCGTAGCTAAAAAGCCACCTGCACAAAAGCCACGTTCACAACCAGATAAAGACAAACTGGCTGAACAAAAAGCAAAAGAAGCAGCCAAAAGAAAAGCGGAAGCAGAAAAGCAAAAGCGTATTCAGCAAGAAAAAGCACGCAAAGCACAGCAAGCTAAGCTGAAAAAGCAAAAGGAAGAGCAGGCTCGCAAAGTACGTGAAGCTAAATTAAAACAGGAAAAACTGAAAAAGCAAAAAGAAGAGCAAGCCCGTAAAGAAAAACTAAGACAAGAGAAGTTAAAAAAACAGCGTGCAGAAAAAGTACGCCGTGAACGGGAAGCTAAGTTAAAGCGGGAGCGTGAAGAAAAACTCCGTAAACAGCGAGAAGCAGCTAAAAAAGCCCAAGAAGCAGAACTTGCGGCGCTGTTAGCTGAGGAAGAGGAGGCAGAAGAAAATGCCCGTATTGCTGCAACTCAAGCTGAGAAAGTTTCAGCAATTGTTGGAGTGATAACTCAAACAGTACAAAACTACTGGAGTCGCCCACCTACCGCTAGAAGAGGAATGCAGGTTGTTCTGCAAATTCAGATGGTGCCAACAGGTGAGGTGATTAATGTCACAGTAACTCAGTCCAGTGGTGATAGCGCCTTTGATCGTGCAGCTGTTCGTGCAGTAGAGAAAGCAGAGCGTTTTCCTGAAGTGCGACAGATAAATTCTGTAACCTTTGAAAGAGACTTTCGTAGTATGAGATTTGTTTTTAGACCGGAGGATTTAGCAGGGTGATAGGACGACATATAAAAGCTGTTTTTACAGCACTGTTATTAGTATTTATGGCCCAATCTGCCTGGGCCGGCTTAACCATTGAAATCACTAAGGGCAATGATAGTGCAGTACCTATTGCGGTGGTGCCTTTTGGAGGAGATACCCCTCCTCATGATGTGGCTGAAATAATTGGTGCTGATTTAAAACGAAGTGGCTTATTTGAGCCCTTTGCCCCTGGCAATATGTTGAGCTTGCCACAAACCAAAGAAGATGTGGTGTACAGCGACTGGCGTAAGTCAGGTGTCGATTATCTGGTTATTGGTAATGTTAAAAAAGAAGGTAACCGCTATAAGGCAACCTTTGTTTTATATGATGTGATTAAACAACAACAGTTGTTAGAACACAGCTATGCTAGCTCTAATCATAGAAAAGTTGCCCACAATATTAGTGATGATATTTATGAGAAGCTAACAGGTAAACCTGGTGCATTTGATACCAAAATTCTCTATGTCACTTCTACCCGAGCAGCCGCCAATAAGATTAGATATAAGTTGAACTATGCTGACTCCGATGGGTTTGGTGCCAAAACCATACTAAATTCTTCAGAGCCTATTCTTTCACCATCCTGGTCACCTGATGCAAAAAAGGTGGCATATGTTAATTTCAGTAAAGGCCGGCCTGGTATTTATATTCAGGATATTTATCAAGGTAAACGCCTACGAATGACAGCGTTTAAAGGATTAAATAGTGCTCCAGCCTGGTCACCAGATGGTCGTAAGTTAGCGATGGTGCTGTCGAAAGGTGGAAACCCTGATATTTATATTATGGATGTTGCCACTCGTCAGTTACGGCAGATAACACGACACTTTGCAATTGATACTGAACCCAGCTGGATGCCTGATGGACAACACCTGGTGTTTACCTCTAACCGTGGTGGTGCGCCACAAATATACCAGGCCAATGTGCAGACAGGCAAAGTTAAGCGATTAACTTTTGAAGGTAAGTACAATGCCAGAGCCAGGGTTTTCCCTGATGGAAAATCGATTGCCATGGTTCATAAAGGCGAAGGTATTGCCCAATTTAATATTGCCGTTTTGGAGCTGGATTCTGGGCGGTTACGATTATTAACCTCAACACCACTCGATGAGTCACCAAGTGTTGCACCTAATGGCTCTATGTTAATTTATGCCACCCAGCAACGAGGTCGAGGAGTATTGGCTGCGGTTTCTGCGGATGGCGCTGTGAAGTTAACCCTGCCATCATCCGAGGGAGATGTAAGAGAGCCAGCCTGGTCGCCCATTAATAAATAAGCGTGAAAGTGCTGGTAATTTCTGATATTTTACGTCGCCAATAAAAGATATAAAACAGGAGTTGGATATGCAATTGGTTAAACTTGGTAAGGTTGTTCTGCTTGCTTCTTCTGTCGTGTGGCTAGCAGCTTGTAGCTCTACCGGTGGTAAGGGTACAGGTACTACTGATACAGTGGAAGATGACTCTACCGCAAGCATTACGACTGACAGCATTGATGGTGGAGTAGATTCATCTTCAGCTGCATTATTGGATAAGAAAATCTTCCTTTTTGAGTTTGATGATTCCAAAATTAGCCCGGATGACTATGCGGCACTTGATGCACATGCGAGTGCATTAGTTGCTAATAGTAATAAGTCAATTACTATTCAAGGTCATACAGATGAGCGTGGTACTCGCGAATATAATTTAGCGTTGGGTGAGCGTCGGGCGAATGCAATTAAAAAGTACCTGGTTATTAAGGGTGTTGCACCTTCACAAATAGAAGCAACTAGCTATGGTGAAGAACAACCAGTTGCTTTTGGTCATGACGAAGCTTCATGGTCGCAAAACCGTCGTGCAATTATTATTACCAACTAAGGGTACCTTATAATTAACTTGTATTTTATCCCCAATTTATCCAGCTGACTTTTTGCAATAATGTAGTGTAGGCCTGTAAAGTCTACACTATTTGTTTCTTGTCAGCGGACTCTGGGTCAGAAAGTTTCAAGTTATTATTTAAGTGATCCTAAAAATTGGTTGCCGATAAAAAATACAGGAGTTTTTAATCCTGTATTTTTGATTTTAAGTGAGTCTTTTTGAGGTACCAGTTAAGACTCTCTTATACTTAAATATAAGTTCAGTGGGTTGAGGGGATAGTGATCGTTATGGCAAAAGTAAATCGCTTAACCACAAAAGCTTGTTTGCTTGGAGTCGCGTTAGTATGTGGTGTTTCCTCTATTACATATGCTGAGGTGCCAGTGGTTAGCTCAACGCCTCTTGGTAAGCAGCAAGGTAGTCAACGTGGTGCCAGCCAAAATACTACAGCTGGACTGTTATTTCAGTTAGAGTCTTTACAGCAGGAAGTGCAAACACTACGTGGTTTAGTGGAAGAACAAAACTACACCATCGAACGAATGCGCCGAGAGCAGAAGGATCGTTACCTGGACCTTGATCGCCGTATTTCGCAGCTATCAGGTGGTGGTGCTACTTCGGCAGCTGGATTACCAACAGCAAATCCTGATCTCACTCAAAACCCTTCCAGTAGTGCTTCAAGCCAGTCGAGTGGTCAACCAAATGTTGAAAAACAAGCTTATAAAGACGCTTTTAACTTAGTACGACAAAAGCAGTATGATAAAGCAAAAGTTGCTTTTACAGCTTTATTAAAGCAATTTCCCAAGGGAAAGTATGCGGCAAATGCTCACTATTGGTTAGGTGAGATTTATTTTACCAGTCAGTCTCTAGATCAAGCTAAGGCTGAGTTTGAGCAAGTAATTAACCAGTTTCCTTCCAGCCGCAAAGTACCTGATGCCATCTATAAGTTAGGTCGGGTGCTGTATCAACAAGGCCAAACTGATCAGGCAAAGTCAATGCTAAATCGAGTGACTAAAGATTACCCCAACTCATCAGCTGCCAGGTTATCTAGCGCTCTGTTGCAGACTATTCGCTAATATTCTTAATTTTCTTAATGCAGGGTTGTTAGTTGGTAAAGCTGCTAATTAATGACCCAGTGTTTAGTCTCTTTGCTACGCACTTGATGCTGTTATCGGCGCTCTTCATATTTATTCTCCATACCTCTTTTACGGTTGCCTTCTATAGCGTGAGAGTGATGACTTAACTGCTTTCACTTACAATACAAACTGAAACGACTGTTTTTGCTTGCTGGGCAATACTGCTATCAGTTATGATTGGCCGCTTTGTCAATCCAGAGTTGGCTAGTCAGGTATTTTGAGGGTTTCCTGCACATACTTGGTCTAGTGAGTGAGGTCAAATAGCTGGCAGTATGAGCGAGCTCAAGGTACGCATTTCTGAAATTTTTTATTCACTTCAAGGTGAGACCAAAACCATTGGTTTACCAACAGTATTTGTTAGGTTGACTGGTTGTCCTTTACGCTGTGGCTATTGTGATACTGCCTATGCCTTTAATGGTGGTGAAGTAGTGACAGTGGCTAGTGTCCTGGCAGAAGTGGCAAAGTACAATCCTCGTTATGTGACAGTAACGGGGGGGGAGCCATTGGCGCAACGAAATTGCATTAATTTGTTGGCAGAGCTGGCAGAGCAGGGCTACGAAGTTTCGCTGGAAACTAGTGGTGCGCTTGATGTTTCCCCGGTTGACCCACGGATTGTTAAAGTAATGGATTTGAAAGCACCCAGTTCTGGTGAAGTGCATCGTAATCGGTATGGCAATATTCAGTGGCTGCTCCCCCATGACCAAGTGAAGTTTGTGGTTGCCAATCGAACTGATTTTGAGTGGGCAGCGTTTAAACTGGCAGAGTATGATTTGTCAGCTAAAGTATCTGAGGTGTTATTTTCCCCTGTTTATGGCGAGTTAAATCCAACTGAACTGGCAGAGTGGATTTTGGCGGATAACCTGCCAGTCCGAATGCAAATTCAGCTACATAAATATCTTTGGAATGATGAGCCTGGCCACTAAATAGCTCTGTATGGCCAAGGAGCTTTACTTCGTTTTTTGTTTTTTTAATCTCCTAGTGATATAAGCCTTTTTTCTGCATCGCTATGTAAGTTATTCTTTCTCTGTCTTGAGGGTGTCGTAAAAAGTATTGAAGAAAAATGTAGTTAAGTGCGGCAGCCTCTTTTGGGAAAAGAACATATTTGATTAATCAGCCAGGATTTTTGATTAAGGTTTTACCCGGTAATAATATGGAACAGTCAAAACAAACAGAATCCGTTAAAAGCTCTACACAGCCTAAAAAAGCAGTTGTTTTATTGTCAGGTGGTTTAGATTCAACCACAGTATTGGCGATGGCAAAAGCACAAGGTTATGCCTGTTATGCTATGAGCTTTGATTATGGACAGCGTCATCAGGCTGAACTACTAGCAGCCAAGCGAATAGCAAGTGCCTTGGGTGCTGAAGAACACCGCATAATGACATTAAATTTTGGTGAGCTAGGTGGTTCTGCACTCACTGATACATCTATTGATGTGCCTGAAGAATTATCAGAAGGAATTCCTGTCACCTATGTGCCAGCACGAAATACGGTGTTTTTATCCTTAGCATTAGGGTGGGCTGAAATAGTTGGTGCTTATGACATCTTTATTGGGGTGAATGCCATCGACTATTCCGGTTATCCTGATTGTCGCCCTGAGTTTATAGAAGCATTTGAAAAGCTTGCAAACTTAGCCACTAAAGTAGGCGTAGAAGGGCAGTCATTTACAATTCAAACCCCGCTGAAGGATATGACCAAGGCTGACATCGTTCGTCATGGCTCAGAGCTAGGCGTTGATTATCGAATGACAGTTTCCTGCTATCAGGCGGACTCTAACGGTCAAGCTTGTGGTGTTTGTGATAGCTGCCGTCTACGGACCAAAGGCTTTGCAGATGCTGGCCTGGATGATGCTACCGTTTATCAATAGCTATTAAACTAACTGAGTTGTTATTAATTGCTAAAAAAACTTGATGTAGCAGCTCAGTTCTGTATCATACCCAGCCTTCAAAGGGTCGTTAGCTCAGTTGGTAGAGCAGTTGGCTTTTAACCAATTGGTCGCTGGTTCGAGTCCAGCACGACCCACCATTTAAATCTCATTTATTATTCTCTTCTTTTCTTACAGTAAGCTCCTTTCTTTCAACAAAGATTCTCGCTAAATTGCGCATGTGGTAAAATTGCTCCACGAGATCGATCATTAGTAAACTGAGATGACTGTGATAAATAGCCGTGAATTAGTCCAGCAACACTTAGCTAACGAAGCAAGTCAGGCAGAGTTGAGTGATGCAGAAAAAAGCCATTATATAAGCAAAATAAAACAACTACTTAAGCAACAAGATGCTGTACTGGTGGCTCATTATTACACTGATGAGGTTATTCAGGCTTTGGCAGAAGAAACGGGTGGCTGTGTAGCTGACTCTCTGGAAATGGCTCGTTTTGGTAATCAGCACTCAGCGTCGACGCTGGTTGTTGCTGGGGTGCGTTTTATGGGGGAAACAGCAAAAATTCTTACCCCAGAAAAACGGGTGATAATGCCTACTCTAGAAGCAACCTGTTCACTGGATATTGGCTGTCCGATTGATGCGTTTTCTGCTTTTTGTGATCAATACCCTGACCGTAAAGTAGTGGTTTATGCAAATACATCAGCAGCAGTGAAAGCGCGAGCAGATTGGGTGGTGACCTCAAGTATTGCCTTGGAAATCGTTGAGCATTTAATTGATGAAGATGAAAAGCTCATTTGGGCGCCTGATAAACATCTTGGTGGTTATATTCAGAAACAAACAGGTGCCGATATGTTGATGTGGGATAGTGCCTGTATTGTTCATGAAGAATTTAAAGCGAAAGGTATTGTAGACTTAAAACAGTTGTATCCTGATGCGGCTGTTTTGGTTCACCCAGAGTCGCCAGCCAGTGTAGTTGAGATGGCTGATGTTGTTGGCTCAACCAGTCAGCTAATCAAAGCCTCTCAAAGCCTCTCAAATCCTGTTTTTATTGTGGCAACTGATCGTGGCATTTTTTACAAAATGCGTCAGTTGACGCCTCATAAAGAGTTTATTGAAGCACCGACGGCTGGTTCGGGCGCAACATGTCGTAGTTGTGCTCATTGCCCATGGATGGCAATGAATCAATTAGAAAATTTGGCGACAGCACTTGAGCAAGGTACTAATACCATTGAAGTAGATTCGGCTTTAGCTGAAAAGGCCATGATTCCATTAAGGCGTATGCTAGACTTTGCTGCTGAGCTGAAATTGAAGGTTAAAGGTAACGCTTAAAAGTAAAACAGCATTGCTTGTGGCTATCTGTTTATCTTTTTCGAATAATAATCAAGATAGAAAACAAGCAATGTATATCGAAAGCGAAGTGGACTAGAGTTTAAAATTTAAGTTTTTATAGTCTTGCATATCTTTTATTCGCTGTTTCAATTTCGCTGTGGTTGCAAAGCTTTTCTGGCTTAATTTCAATGCATATTCTAAGTGTTCAATGGCTTTATCAATAGCGCCATTTAAGAAGAAATATTCTGCTCTCGATTGATGTAAACCGGCAATATTTTTGGCTAATCCTTGGGTCTCAGCTAATAAATACCAAATATCTGGGTCAGTTGGACGTTGCTTAGTAAGTTTTCTTAATACTTTTTCAGCAGACTGATATTGTTTCCCTCCCATAAATGCTTCTGCTTGAGTATAACTCAGGGCAAAGTCGTTAACATGGTAGCGTAGTGCTGCCGCTAGTTGTTGTTGAGCCTGCTTGTATTGCTGACCAGTTATCGCAATATTACTTTTTAATAAGACATAGTGTGGGTTATCTGACTGTTGTTTCAAGAGTGGGGCGAGTGCTGCAGTAGCTTTTTGTGTATCGCCTGCCTTGTTATAAGCCAGTGCTAAGCCATATTGATAAGCAAATGATAAATGTGAGTTACCACTTTTAATTTTTGCATTAAAGCGCTTGGCCGCGAGCTGTGGTGTTTGCGCATAATGAAGCTCAACTTTGGTCCGCATCAAGTGATAGCTGAGACTATCCTTTACTGACCGCTTTGGATATTGCTCAGCTCGGCTTTTAGTATCAGCAATTCGGCTCTCAGTAACTGGGTGAGTCAGTAAGAATTCGGGTGGTTTGCGCCCTGCAAAACGTTGGGCGCGATTCATTTGCTCAAACATCGCAGCCATTGAGCGAGGATCCATTCCTGCCTTAACAAGATTTTGAATGCCTATACGATCTGCTTCCTGTTCATGCTGACGACTATAGCTTAGCTGGTTTTGTAGTGCTGCAGCATGAGTCGAGGCTATTGCGGCAAGACCAGCATCACCACCACCTGCAGCCAATAACACCACACTGGCCAAGGTGGCCGCTAACATAGGCGCCCGTTGTCGCTTAGCAGCCTCAATGCTGCGGGCAAAGTGACGCTGGCTCAAGTGAGCAAGCTCGTGAGCCAGTACAGAAGCAAACTGCTGCTCTGTTTCTGCATATAAAAATAAGCCAGCATTGATACCAATGATGCCTCCTGGAACAGCAAAGGCATTAAGTTCTGGACTATCAACAATAACGACTTCTAAGCGGCGGTCTTGCACTTGGCTGGTTTCAACCAAGCGGTAAATCAAGTTTTCTACATAAGCCTTTAATTCGGGGTCGCTAATCGTTTTTACTTGGCTGCGTAAATTTTGCAGCCACGCCCTGCCAAGCAGGTGTTCTTTTTCAGGAGATACCACGCTAGAGGTGGAGTCCCCCAAGCTAGGTAGGCCATTATCTGCATAGCTGGTAGATATATGGCTGAATAAAAAGGTAAAACAATAAACAAGAATAAGGAGTCTGCGCATAGACATAGCTATTTTCTTTGGATTAGAAGGAAACCGAAAATAAAATACTAAGGTACCCTTATTGTTAATAGTGCATTTTGCAACAATTTACTGTGCCAGCCTGGCTGGTTAATCTGTTTCATTCGTAAGCAGCTGAAGATGGTTTTATTACCTTTAGCTACATTTTTAGCTTATTTGGAGTAACATTTGCCACACCGAATAAAACTATCCTCATTTTGAGGGTTTACCATCCGCCATTATTAACGAGCAACTACTATTGCGCAAATGGTTAATTCTCTAAATAATGACATGGGCACCTCTAATAATTATTTATGGTCTCTGTGCAACCTGACGGGTTCTTGCACAAGGCGGCTTACGAAGTGTAAGGCTGTTGCCTTTCCAAGCAAGCCAATACAGTGTAAGAGCTAGTCAGGCAGCACCTTTCAGGCCCTTCTGGTAAACCCACATTCGGTGTTGTTGCTTTTCGACAGGCCTCCAGCATGCCTTCAAAACAACGCCTCGATTGTGAATTTACCAGAAGGCCAGAGATAGCAAACAATTATTAGAGGTGTCCTTTTTCTCTTGTAATTTTATTGGGCACAAAAAGTGCCTGAAGAGTTCCATGCCAATCTAACGAGGATAGTTGATTAATGGTAACTATTGATCGTGAACTCAATGCGACTGGGCTACGTTGCCCATTACCACTTCTTAAAGCCAAGCAGCTATTAGCTAGTATGGAAAGTGGACAAGTATTGTGTGTTAAAGCAACAGACCAGGGCTCAGTTGCTGACTTTAAAGCTTACTGTGAACTAAGTGGTCATCAGTTGCTTTCATCAACTCAAGAAGCAGATGTTTATATCCATATCTTGCAAAAAGCTTAGGGGTAATACATGTTAAATGTTTTTAAAGGCTGGCTGGCACGTTATTTTTCTGACGAAGAAGCCATTCTGTTGACCCTGCTGCTAGTGATTGGCTTTGCAATTATTTTAACAATGGGCAGTATCTTAGCTCCTGTATTAGCAAGTGCTGTATTGGCTTTTTTGCTACAAGGTTTAGTTGCTTTCCTAGAGCGCAAATCAGTTAGGCATATCTGGTCGGTTAATATTGTTTTCTTAATATTTCTCACTCTTTTCATTGTTATTTTATTTGTGTTATTTCCTCTGGTATGGGAGCAGGTGACTAACCTAGTGGATGAGCTGCCAAGGATGCTACAAAAAGGGCGTAAGTTGCTCCTGTTGTTGCCCCAACGATATCCTGATTTTATTTCTCCTGAACAAGTGGGTCTGTGGATTGGTGAAGCAAGTGAGCAGCTCGGAGGGCTAGGCCAAAAGGTACTGTCTTTCTCTTTAACTTTGCTGCCTAACTTTGTTGGACTGCTGATTTACCTTGTTTTAGTACCTATTTTGGTGTTCTTTTTCTTGAAAGACCGAGAGTTAATGCTTAACTGGTTTACCTCGTTGCTGCCTAGAAATCGCCCACTGATGAAGCAAGTGGCGGATGAAATGAATGACCAAATTGCCAATTATGTGAGAGGTAAGGTAATTGAGATCTTTATTGTTGGAGCGGTGACATATATTGTATTTGCTTTTTTAGGGGTGAATTATGCTGCTTTACTGGGCTTGCTGGTAGGGCTTTCAGTCATTGTTCCTTATATTGGTGCGGCTGTTGTGACAATTCCAGTGGCTCTGATCGGCTTCTTCCAGTGGGGGTGGGGTAATGACTTTATTATTCTGATGGTTGCTTACGGTATTATTCAAGCACTTGATGGTAACGTATTAGTGCCGCTGCTGTTTTCGGAAGCAGTTAATTTACATCCTGTAGCGATAATTGTTGCTGTGTTAGTGTTTGGTGGTTTATGGGGGTTCTGGGGTGTGTTTTTTGCTATACCGCTGGCTACATTGCTCAAAGCAATAATGTCTGCCTGGCCCCGACATCAAGACCAAAATAATCATAATGAAGAAAAAATAGATACCGCCTAAGTACTAATTATATTGAAGTTCGATTGGATCCAGAAATAGGGCTAATCAACTTGACCCAGAAAGGTGCTAACAATGATTGCTAGCACCTTTTTATTATTCAATTAGGCTCGCCACTATAAGTTGGGCCTAGTCCTGAATTTGATTGAGTGTATTCACTACATTCAGTACTTCTTGCACATGGCCAGCAACAGAAACTTTGCGCCATTCTTTATGAAGGTTCCCTTTTTTATCAATGATAAATGTACTTCGCTCAATACCTAGTACTTGTTTCCCATACATATTTTTGAGTTTGATTACATCAAATAACTGACATAGTGCTTCGTCAGGGTCTGAAATAAGCTCAAAAGGAAAGCTTTGTTTAGCTTTAAAGTTTTCATGGGATTTCAGACTGTCTCTAGACACACCAAAGATAATCGTCTTGGCAGCTTTAAATGCGTCGTAATGGTCTCGAAAGTCTTGTCCTTCAGTGGTGCAACCAGGTGTGCTGTCTTTAGGGTAAAAATACAAGACCACATTGTAACCTTGTAGTGCAGATAGCAGCACATCTTTATTGCTAGTAGCGGCGGCTTTAAAATCTGGAACGGGTTGTCCTAAAGCAACTGTCATAACAAGTCCTTATCTTGTTGGTCGATTCAGTTGTATAAATAGTTAGTCGTGGGTGCAGTTGCCGTGTGCTAAAGAGGCTGCTGCAGTCACTTGAGCGATGAAATTCGTTAATATTGCTGAAGCTTATCAATAAACTATTCTGGCCAGTTTATTTATTATTGCTTGCAGCATACACTGAGCCTGTCGTTTTATACAGCTTCCAAGTGAAACTTTTCTCATTCTACTTTAAATAAACGGAGCAAGTTATTTTTTCTTGAAGGAAATGGCTTAATCCCTTGTACTTGGTTGTTGTGGTCAGTAACATTAGCCCAGTTTAAACCACGGAGTCACCCAATGATTACAGGCAGCATTGTTGCTTTGGTTACCCCAATGTATCCCAATGGCGAACTAGATTGGGAAGCACTGGATCAGCTTGTTGAGTTTCATTTAGCTGAGGGTACTGATGCTATTGTGGCAGTTGGTACCTCAGGTGAGTCGGCTACTTTATCAGTTGCTGAACACTGTCAGGTGATTAAACGGGTGGTTGCTCAAGTGAAAGGGAAGATCCCTGTTATTGCTGGTACTGGGGCAAACTCTACGACAGAGGCTATCGTCCTGACCCAAGAGGCAAAAGAGGCTGGAGCCGATGCCTGTTTATTGGTAACGCCGTACTATAACAAGCCAACTCAAGAAGGGCTGTACCAGCACTTTGCGCATGTTGCTAAAGCGGTTGATATTCCTCAACTGCTGTATAATGTACCTGGCCGTACTGCAGTGGATATGTTACCAGAGACTGTTGCCAGGCTTGCTGATTTAGCAAATATTATTGGTATTAAAGAAGCTACTGGTGATCTGGTAAGAGCAAAACAGATCTTAGATCAGTGCCCAGATGACTTTGTACTGCTTTCAGGTGATGATGAAACAGCAGTGGAGTTAATTCTACTGGGTGGAAAAGGTAATATCTCTGTTACTGCAAATGTAGCCCCTAAGCAAATGGCTGAACTTTGTCAGCTGGCTAATACAGGTAAAACCGATCAAGCAAGAGCATTAAATAAGCAACTGATGCCATTGCACCAAGCCTTGTTTTTAGAGTCTAACCCTATTCCTGTGAAATGGGTGTTGGCTGAGCTTGGTAGAATACAATCAGGTATTCGATTGCCATTAACTGAGCTTTCCCCGGAATTTCACCAGCCATTGAAAGCCGCTATGGAACATGTTGGCTTAGTGAGTAAATCAAGACTGTAGGGGGAGGCTGATTGTTAATGACCAGAGTATATCAAGGAATAACCAAACCATTGGCATTGCTGTTGGCAGCAGCAACGCTGTCTGCTTGTGGTGTTGTAGGAGAAGGCGGTTATATTCGTGACCGATCTAATGATTACTTAAAGGCAAAATCTTACCCTCGTCTTAATATTCCAGAAGAGCTAGATGGCAAGTCAACTGAAGAGGTTATGGTGGTACCCGCAATCAGAGGGTCAGTACAGCCGCCTAAAGAGTTTATTTTGCCAAGACCTGAACGGGTGGTTGTTCGGGCAGAAACCAATGAGTTTCGTGTTGAAAAGTCAGGTCAGTTGCGCTGGCTAGTGACGAATAAATCAAAACAAGAAGTTTGGCCATTATTAGTTGAGTTTTGGAAAGATAATAAGGTGCCATTGGTAACAGCTGATCAATCGTCAGGGGTTATTGAGACTGATTGGATTCGCCCAAAATCCTATAGTGAGCAAGATGTTATCGGTCAGTTTATTTTGGGTGTTATTGGAGATGAAGACGACGAGCTGGCAACAGATAAATTTAAGCTGACCATCGTTGATAGTGAAGTGCCAGGAGAGACCCGATATTTTCTTCAACATGTACGCGAAGCTCATGAAGCAGTTGAAGAAGGCAAGCAAGTACCTTGGGAAAAGCTGGCTAAACGCACTGACTCCCTTTCAGCAGGCATGCTAAATGAACTGCTGCTTTATTTAACCCGGGCTGCAAAAACATCCGTTGGTTTGGTTGATCAAAACCTCCCTGTCACTGATCGAGCCTTTATTGAGCAGGATGGTAATGGTAATCCGATTTTATTACTTAAAACTGGCTTTGGCTTGGCTTGGACTTCAGTTGCTGATGCACTTAAAGCAGCCAATGTTAGAGTTACAGATAAAAACCGGACCGCAGGTCTGTTTTATATTGCACTAGATGCAGAGCAGCAGCCAGTTCCAGAAAAGCAAGAAGAAGGCTTTTTCTCTGGCATTTTGGGGGGTGATGAAGAAGAGGCTGTCACTGAAGGGCAAGAAACCTATCAGATTCGTCTAACACCATTTAATGATGAGGTTCAAGTATCCGTGGAGCGGAATATTAATACCATTGCCCCGACCAGTGTTAGTCAGCAACTGTTGCAGCTGATCAAAGAGCATCTTGGCTAGCTAACTTATCTAATCTTCAACTCCGGCTTTTGCCGGAGTTTTTGTTTGTTGTTGAAAACTTAATAATGTATCTGTCTACTAGCGCTATACATTAGCTAATAGTATTAAGGTGCACTATAATCCATAGGTTTTTTTAGGGTTTAAATGGGTGGAGTTGATAATGGAAAAGCGTGAAGAGTTGTATAAAGGCAAGGCTAAATCTGTTTATACAACTGATGACCCTGATCGTTTAATTCTTTATTTTCGTAATGATACCTCTGCATTTGATGGTAAAAAAACGGCACAGCTAGACCGTAAAGGGATGGTTAATAATAAGTTTAATGCCTATATTATGCAGAAGCTGGAAGAAGCTGGTATTCCAACTCAAATGGATCGACTCTTGTCAGACCAGGAGTCACTGGTTAAGCGCTTGGATATGGTGCCAGTTGAATGTGTGGTACGTAATATCTCAGCAGGCAGCATTTGTCGTAGACTGGGTGTGCAAGAAGGGCTAGACCTAAACCCGCCAACGTTTGAATTTTTCCTGAAAAATGATGATTTAGGCGACCCAATGATCAATGAATACCATATTGAATCATTTGGCTGGGCTAAAGCAGAGTATATTGAAGTAATGAAGGAACTGACCTTTAAAGTAAATGATGTATTAAAGGCATTATTTGCTGAGGCTGGTTTGCTCTTGGTTGATTACAAGCTGGAATTTGGTATATATAAAGGACGAGTCGTATTAGGTGATGAATTTACACCAGACGGTTGCCGGTTGTGGGATAAAGATACCCGTGAAAAACTGGATAAAGACCGCTTTAGACAGGGGCTAGGTGGTGTTGTTGAAGCCTATGAAGCTGTTGGTCAGCGCTTGGGTGTCAACTTTGATTAATACCTAAGCGGTTGTCAAAAGTGAAAACTGACCAAAAAGCCAGCAATTGCTGGCTTTTTGGTATTTGATGGATTGATTATGAAAAGTAAAACTTTTGCTAAATGCTGTGTATAAGTCTACTGAATTAGTGTAGCCAATAAATGACTTAGAATGCTTGGCTGAGTGCTTGTTGAACAGTTAAAGTTTTGCTTAGCTAAAAAGAGTAAACTATTGAAAATTAAGTACAAATATTGTTGTGCTGAAAAAGTATGCAAACTGTTAAAGAGATAGTATAGACAAGCTATAGCGCTGGATCTTAGTCAGTGATCCACAAGGTTATCCACAGATTCTGTGGGTAAAGATGACAATTTTATGATTTAACGAAAGTTTGATGACGAAAGCCCTAGTTGTTTAAGAAGGCTGATAGTCGCTTGCTTTTTCATTAGAATAGTAGCCAGTGCTATAACTAAAATTTAAGGTGAAAGGTATGTCTGATAATCCTCATATTTTTGAGGTCACAACCCAGACTTTTCAGTCTGACGTTTTGGAAAAATCCCAGGAAGTACCTGTATTAATTGATGTGTGGGCAGATTGGTGTCAGCCATGTAAAGCTCAACTCCCTATTTTGGAAAAACTGGCTGCTGAATACCAAGGTAAATTTGTTGTTGCCAAAATAGATGCAGATAGAGAGCCTGCTCTTGCACAGCATCTAGGGGTGCGTAGTCTTCCATCTCTCAAGCTTATTTTTCAAGGCCAATTGGTTAACGATTTTACAGGTCTCCAGCAAGAGAGCGAGTTACGTAAAGTACTGGATGAAGTGACTATGAGTCCTGCTGATCGGATTAAACTGCAAGTTGATCAGTTAGTTGAAGCCGGTGAAATACAACAAGCGCTGGACCTTTTACAGCAACTTTTACAACAAGAGCCGAATAATCACAGCTTGCGGGTGATGATGACAAATATTCTATTGCGTCAAGGACGAATTGATGATGCTAAGCAAGTCATGGCAACTATTCCAGAAGATACGCCAGGAATTGCTCAGCCAAAGGCAAAGCTGGGTTTTTATGAGCTAGCGGCAGAATTACCCAAGCGAGGAGAGTTAGAGGAGTTGCTGAGTAAGGATCAAGATAATTTAAGCTTAATTTATCAGCTAGCTATACATCAGGTGCTGGATGATGAATTTGAGTCTGCATTAACAGCGTTGATGGCAATTTTACGTAAAGATAAGCAGTTTGATGAAGGTGCTGCCCAAAAACTAATGATTCAGGTATTTGATTTGTTGGGGGCTGGAAGTCCTATAGCCAAGCAATTTAGGCGGCAGTTGTTTAGCTTTTTGCATTAATGGCTAATGGAAATGCTGTTATTAAAGGGGGTAAACCCCCTTTGAGCTGATCAAGAGCTAGCCTTTAAACTGCTACACCTGTCTTGGTAATGGAGGGATCTTCACCGCCTAACGCATTAGTGAGGTCTTTGATTAAGCTAACCAATGATTCTGACATCAGCATAAAATCAGCATCAAATTGCAAAGCTTTGTCTTCATGATCTTCTGATTGTTCCATTAATAATTCAGTATACTTGATGCGCTTGACAGTTAAATCATCACTGAGTACAAAATGGATTTGATCTTGCCAGGTAAGGGCAAGCTTATTAACTTTTTTGCCTGTATTTAGGTGGCCTTCAACTTCATTGCTGGTGAGGTCAAGCTGTTTGCAGCGGATAATCCCACCGTCTTCAGTTGGTTCTCTTAGCTCACACTCATCACCTATAGTAAAACCAGCAGGGCAGCTTTCTGAAAGAGTAAGCCAGGCGGTCATTTGGTCTGCCGGGTTGTTTTTAGCAGTATAAGGGGAAATAGGTAGACTACCCAGGCAGTGACGTAAGTGACTGGTAAATTCTTCGGCTTTTTTGCTGCTTCCAGCATTAATAATCAACAGCTTTTGGGCTGTTGAAAGAAAGCCAAAGCTATGGCTGGACCGGGTAAATGCTTTAGGTAATAGTTCTGCGATAGTGTCGTCTTTTATAGACTCACGCTCTTTACGAGTCACTTTGCGGCTTTGTTCTTCTTCAATGGCTTCAACTTTTTCAGCCACAAATTCATTAATAACAGCAGCAGGCAGTAGGCGTTCTTCTTTTTTTAGTGAGAGTAAGTAGTTTCCCTGGCTGATATGGGCTAATTGATCACCCTGCTTACCTAATGGTGCTGCCCAGCCTAGGCTGAAAGGCTGCATTTTGCCACAAGGTTTAAAGATGCCTTGCTCAAGAAGTGCCTCTAGTTTCGACTCGTCAATTGAAAAGTCATCAGACAACCGATAAATAAATAGATTTTTAAACCACATTATAAGCTCGATCAATATTGGAGGGGGGGCTATCTTAGCAAAGAGATAAAAAACCGCCTAGGCAAGACCAGTGTTAAAAGGAAAAGTAACCGTGATGATAAAAAACTATCAACCTGTTGGGTAAAAAGTACTCGATAAGAAAAAATTAAAATAACGGTTGCATTTGGTGTAAAAGGGCTCTTATAATTCGCCTCGTTCTGACGCGGTGGGCAGATAGCTCAGCTGGGAGAGCATCGCCCTTACAAGGCGAGGGTCGGGGGTTCGAACCCCTCTCTGCCCACCATTTATTTACATGGTTAGGTAAAACAGATCAGCGTAAATTGCATCGGAATGTTCTAGTTTGGAGCGGTAGTTCAGTTGGTTAGAATACCGGCCTGTCACGCCGGGGGTCGCGGGTTCGAGTCCCGTCCGCTCCGCCATCTATTAAATCCCCCTCGTATCTATTTAATTATTTAGGTAATTATATTTTCTCTACTTTTTCTTAGTCACGATAGAGTGCTTTCAGCATTTGGTTCGTCTTTCAGTGTTCAATCCGCTGCTGGGATTGAGAGCCATGCTTTCGACTTTGGTTGTAGGCTACCACGCCATACCCTGTTATCTCTTTTTTCTCCAACCCCCTTTGCCCTCTAACTGGAAACAGGTTGTCGTAAAAGCTAGCAGATATGGGGTGGCAGGGTGCTCTGTAGCTGCGGCAAGTGTCTGGTTTTGTCCATGGTTGAATCACTAACTTAAGTCTATCCATTGTACCTGCCTTCAATCCTGGCTTTGTAAGAAGTTCTTATTTTGTGTAATGAAAGCGCGCTTTAATTGTTTGTTAAGAAAAAGGCTTGCATCCTTAACAAAAGGTTGCTTATAATGCGCCCCGTTCTGACGCGGTGGGCAGATAGCTCAGCTGGGAGAGCATCGCCCTTACAAGGCGAGGGTCGGGGGTTCGAACCCCTCTCTGCCCACCATTTATTTACATGGTTAGGTAAAACAGATCAGCGTAAATTGCATCGGAATGTTCTAGTTTGGAGCGGTAGTTCAGTTGGTTAGAATACCGGCCTGTCACGCCGGGGGTCGCGGGTTCGAGTCCCGTCCGCTCCGCCATCATCGATGCCTCATGATTATTTTTCTCGTATATTTCTCTGATAGAATCAAGCCAGTTTTGAAATATAGAAGAGAATTCCATTGAAACTAATAAATCTACTGCTGATTGATGGCTTAAATCTGATTCGGCGGATTTATGCTGTGCAGCCAGATATAGAGCAAAGCTTACAGTTGGTCGCTCAATCTTTAAGAAGGGCTTTAAGAGATACTCAACCTACCCATGGACTGGTTGTATTGGAAGGAAAAGGCCCTAATTGGCGCAAGCAGCTTTACCCAGACTACAAAGCCAATCGAGCAGAAGCGCCTCAACTCCTTTCTGAAAACTTACCTCGCTTTGTTCAGTTATTTGCTGAGCATGGAATTAACAGTTTTCAGCTTGATCACTATGAGGCTGATGATGTTATCGCTTCTATTACTAGTAAGGCTAAAAGGTTGGTAAAAGAAGTGACGGTATTATCTACGGATAAGCTTTTTTGCCAGCTAATATCTGGATCAGTCACAATTCGCGACCATTTTGCTAAGCAAAACCGTGATGCGCAATATGTAATGGAAAAGTATGGTGTTCGGGTGGAGCAGCTTGTTGATTATTGGACCCTGGTAGGTGATAGCACAAATCATATTCCAGGGATTAAAGGAGTAGGGCCTAAAACCGCAAAGCAGCTGCTAAATGATTATGGCTCAATAAATGCCATGATTAATAATCCTTTAGAAGCGCAAAGTGTTGGTCAAGATAGTGCCAGTCAAAATAAAACCATCTCACTGTTGAAGGAAAGCCAGGAGCAATTAAGTTTATTCCGCCAATTAGTGCAATTAAAAGAAGATGTTAGTTTAGGTATTAACTTGCAGGATTTACGATTAACCAGGGCGATTTAAAATAAAAGCCTGACTTTTATAGTGTAAGAGTCAGGCTTTATTTGTTGTGGGCTATTATGTAAATGCGTTAATTATTAGTTGTTGCAGCAAGGCGGTGCTGGATATTGATATAGTCTGCCAGAATATTGCCTGTTTCTGCTAATAATGGATCCTCTTCAACAGGCACCTGCTTATTGCTGCGAGCCAGGTTTTTCTCTTTGGTCTCAAGTTCTTCCAGTGAGGCATAAGGTTTTTCACCTTTGGCTTTGCGGCGTTTGTTTTCTATATTTAGACGCTTTTCATCAATGAGTTCATTATTGGTTTTACGTTGTTTTTCGTTTAAAGAAAGAACAGTGATTTGTTGGATGTCCTTTTGTAGCCTCAAGTAGTCAGCATAGTAAATAAAATCAGGATTATTTTTAGTTCGTACTCGGTAGCTTCTTTCAAGCTGGTTTAGATAGGGGGTGATTTCTTGGTAAGTCGCGTACTTACCTGGCTTGATTCGATCCCAGGGGAGGGCATCAGGTAATGAGCTTTCTCCTACTTTATCTACATCATAAAGGGCAGGAAATTGAATGTCAGGAATAACACCCTGGTTTTGGGTGCTTTCACCAGATACGCGATAAAACTTAGCTAAAGTCAGCTTCAGCTCGCCATGGTTAATGGGCTGAATTGCCTGGACAGTGCCTTTACCAAAAGTCCGGCCACCTATCACAATGGCTCGTTGATAATCCTGCATCGCACCGGCAAAAATTTCAGAAGCAGAAGCGCTTAAACGATTAACCAGTACAGCCATGGGGCCCTTATAAGCAACCCGGTTGTCGCTGTCTACTTTGGGGGTCACTCGGCCTAAATGATTTTTAACTAAAACAGTTGGGCCGCTAGGGATAAACAGACCAGTCAGCTCATTGGCTTCTTGGAGTGATCCGCCACCGTTATTGCGTAAGTCGATGACAAGGCCATCAATACCTTCATTTTCAAGCTCGCTGATCAGCTTTTTTACATCGCGGGTAGTACTTTTGTAGTTTGGATCACCTTGTTGGGCGGCTTTAAAGTCAATGTAAAAAGCAGGTACTTGAATAACACCTACTTTTAAAGGAGAACCATTGTGCTTTAGCTCAATAATCTGTTTCTGTGCTGCTTGCTCTTCCAATTTCACTTTATCGCGAACGATACTGTACGTTTTCGTTTTATCGCCTGTTTCACTTGAGGGAATGACTTCCAAGCGAACCACAGTTTTTTTCGGGCCGCGAATTAGTTTTACGACATCATCAAGTCGCCAGCCAACAACATCAACCATTTCTCCTTTTTTGCCTTGACCAACCCCAACAATCTTATCAGCGGGTTGGAGCTGGCCAGCTTTTTCAGCAGGGCCTTTGGCAATTAATCTGACAACTTTGGTATAACGCTCATCTTGTTCTAATAATGCACCGATCCCCTCTAAAGAAAGGCTCATGTTGATATTAAAGTTTTCTGCCTTTGTAGGAGATAGGTATTGGGTATGGGGATCGTAGATTTGGGTGAACGCATTAAGGAATTCTGAAAAGGCATCTTCGTTATTGCTCTGGTTTAACCGGTGAAGCTGGTTTTGGTAGCGCTTAGCCAGTTTTTTGCCAATTTCAGCAGTCGATTCACCGCTTAGCTTAAGCCGTAATACCTGGTCTTTGAGGAATTTTCGCCATAAATCTTGCTGGGACTGTGTGTCTTTTGGCCAGGGAGCATGCTCTCGATCGACCTCAATGGTTTCGCTTTTGTTAAAGTCAAGCTTCTTCAGGTCAGACGTAATAAAGTCGATTTTATACTTTAAATATTCGCGAATGCGCTGTTGATATACGTTATAGATTTCAAAGGCGGGTTTGATATTGCCTGTTTTCAGTTGATTATCAAACTTGTAACGATACTGATTAAACTTATCAATATCTTGCTTTAAAAAGTAGAGACGATTGGGGTCTAGTCTTTCTAAGTAGCGGTGATAGATTTTTTCAGATGTCACATCATTTAACGGTATTTGCTCATAGTGATTGCGCAGATTACGCACCGCAGTGACTGCTGCAATTTTTTGTTCTCGGGTTGGTTTAAGCAGAGGGAAGTCTTCATTTGTACTGCTTGTTTGGGCTTGAGCAGACAGGGAGAGCCATACTGCCAGGATTGAAACAACAGGGCGGACAAAAACCCCTTTGTCAAATTTTAATACCATTGGATGCAACTCAGCTAATTATGGGCACCTATTTAAGGTGCCTTTTCATGTTATCTTGAAACGCTAGGTTTACTGCTGTTACAAGAGTTTGAGAATAGTCTTGCAAACTAAGTTCCACTGACGTTGTGATTCAAGATAAGTTAGTACCACAGGAGTGGCTTAGGGTAAAGTTTAGCGTAAGTTGGATGGGGAAATGGTTGAAGAAAGACAGGGTTTTGAAGATAGGCGGTAATTTTAATAAACTACCGCCTAATAATAATTCGGTTTAGTTATAACCTAATACGAAACTACAGTCTTGGTCAGAGCGTTTTGTGGTAATAAACTGAGACTTGAGGAGCGGGTTTACAATCGCGTTAACTGGCTTCTCTGCTTTTTTGCTAAAACGTTGACAAGCGATATGATCTGCAAAGCTGTTTTTTTGTGTTCTAGGCATAGCTAAAGCTCCAATAATAAAGCGCTGTTTTTGCGGTAATTTGCTTTATACCCCTTACTTTTAAGCGCTTCCTTGTTTCTGACAGGGTTAGTCTAGCAACAATTGATCAACGAATAATCCGTATCTATACGTAATTTAACGAGTTAAGTGTGAAGCTTTCCTTAATTTATTGAGGGGTAGTCAACTTTTTTGGATGCTTATGAACAAGACTTGAAAGATGTAAGCTGTTTTGACAGTAGGCTGCTGGGTACTCTCGCTCATACTACTGCTCCTAGAGGGGCAAAAGCTAGGAAATAGGGAGCGATAGGGTGTTCTCGAACTGCTGTCAGAATCAGTTAGAGCTATAAAGGCCGGGGATGGCCTTTATAGAGCAGTGGAAGCCCTATTACTTCATATTTATTCTCCCGCCTCCTTTCGCGACAGCTTCTATTGGTGAGGTAATTGCTGAAGCTGCATAAAATAACTAAGCGCTTTACAAAGCGAATAAGCATCTTGTGAGCCGGCCAGCTCTCGAATGGAGTGCATAGCAAAAGTGGGAGCACCGACATCCAGTGTCCTGACACCCACCTCACCTGATGTAATTGGACCTATGGTGCTACCACAGGCCATATCAGCTCGTGACACAAATGTTTGTACTGGCACATTGACCTCATCGCACACCCAGCGAAATAGCGCACTGGTTTCGCTGGTGGTTGCATAACGCTGGTTAGCATTAATTTTAATCACTGGCCCTTCATTGAGCTTAGGTCCATGGTTACTTTCATGTTTGTCTGCATAGTTCGGGTGAATACCATGGGCATTGTCAGCAGAGATCATTAAGCTGTTTTCCAAGCAAACGGTAAGAGGTTCTCCTGTGCCAACTATGCGCTCTAATGTTGACTTTAAAAAGGGACCATTGGCACCACAAGCGGACAGACTGCCTACTTCTTCATGGTCATTACACACTAGCAACATAGGTTGCTGTTGATCTTGTTGGTAGGCAGTAATGAGTGCTGCCATGCTGGTATAGCAGCTGAGCAGATTATCTAAGCGGGCACTGGCGATAAACTCTTGATTAAGTCCAATATAGCCAGGTAACTGGGTGTCATAGCAGACCATGTCATAGTCAAGTACCTTAACTGCATCCTCAGCCCCTTGCTGGTGGAGCTGTTCTAGCAATAGCTGACGAAAGCTAGTTTTATCCTTTGGTCGTTGCCCAAGAATAACTGGTATGTCCTTTTGGGGGTTGATGGAGCGGTTATTATTTGCTTCGCGATCAAGATGAATAGCCAGGCTCGGAATGATCCCAACTGGCCTTTCAAAATTGATCAGCTTGCTCTTCAACTTGCCGGATTTGCTGGTGTAGCTTACTCGCCCTGCCAGAGATAAGTCTCGATCAAACCAGGGGGCTAATAGCACGCCGCCATAAACTTCTAAACCTAACTGGAAGTAGCCTTGCTGAAAACGTTCTGCATTGGGCATGACCTTTAGGCAGGGGCTGTCGGTGTGAGCACCGACCATGCGAAAACCTTGCTGGGTGTAGCTTTCGTTGCCTGTGGTAAAGGCAATGATTGATGAGTCGTTGCGCGTAACAAAATATCCCTGCTGTGGCTTAAGCTGCCAGGTTTCATTTTCAAAAAGCTGGTTAAAACCAGCGGCTTTGAGTGCGCTTGCCATCTCAGTAGTTGCATGGAAGGGGGTTGGTGATTGAGCTAAAAAGCTAAGCAGGTTTTGGTTAAAGGCTTCAAGTGACATCATTTGCTTTGTTTTACCGGTACACAGTGAGGATTATGTTGTTATCTAGCCGAGTATATCAAGAATCGTGAATGACAGCCTCAAAATGGAATAGGGGAGGCAAATTCCAGTGGTGCACTAGTCTTGGGGTGGTAGAGTTTGAGGATGTGAGCGTGCAGTAGCATCCGAGATGATTGTGCATGAATGCTAGCTGGGGCATACCATTCATCGCCCAAAATAGGAGTGCCTAGTGCTTTAAGGTGTAATCGCAGCTGATGAGAGCGACCAGTTACCGGCTTTAATTCTACCCGGCTTTTTTGGCCATCATATTCTAGGACTTTCCAGCGAGTATCAGCGTTGCGGCCCATGCGATAATCAATGCGCTGCTTGGGGCGGTTGGGCCAGTCAACACAAAGTGGCAACGTAATCCGGCCTTGGGGCTGGGGTAATTTGCCTGCGACGACAGCTTGATAGGTTTTATCAACCACGCGCATTTCAAATTGCTTACTGAGATGGCGCAGGCTGTCTAAATGCATTGCCATCACAATTAAACCAGAGGTTTGCCAGTCAAGCCGGTGAACAATCCTCGCGGTAGGGAAAACTCGGGCTACGCGAGTAGCAAGGCTGTCATTCAGCTCAGGACGGTTGCTGGGTACAGACAGTAACTTTGCGGGCTTATCGAAAACCGCTAGATCATCATCATAATAAATACAGTCGAGATACTGCATAAAAGAATTTGAGCCTCAAATAAAAGCACTATTCATGGGGAGATAAATTGTAGTAACAAGGAGAAATTTTAACAAGAAAGGGAAATGACTAGCCGTAAAAGCGGCTAGCCAGGAAGGGTGACATTGAGTTCTAGAATGGAACAGTTGTCGGCGTTATCTACACTTACGGTTACTTGGTCATTTTCGATCTCAATATATTTTCTGACTACAGCTAAAATATCCTGCTGTAATTTAGGTAAATAATCAGGGCCATCACGAGTGGCTCTTTCATGAGCCACAATGATCTGTAAGCGCTCTTTAGCAACACTGGCACTTGGTTGCTTTTTTTGTCTAAACATTTCCAGCAAACTCATCATTATTAGCCTCCAAACATCCTTTTTAGCAGGCTTTTACGTTGTACCTCTAAGAAACGGTGGGGTAAATCTTCACCTTTAAAACGACAAACTGCATCGTTGTATGCCTGGCCTGCATCACTTTCGAGGTCGTGGATTACCGGAACCCCTTGGTTAGAAGCTTTAAGTACAGCTTTTGATTCAGGTATAACGCCAAGTAGAGGAATTGCCAAGATATCTTCAACATCGGCTACACTCAGCATTTCGCCGCGATTAACCCGGTCAGGATCATAGCGGGTAAGTAATAAATGCTCTTTGATTGGCTCTTTATTTTCTTCAGCTCGTTTGGATTTGCTGTGAAGAATACCTAGAATTCGATCAGAGTCACGCACTGATGACACTTCAGGGTTGGTAACGATTAATGCCTCGTCTGCAAAATACAGTGACATTTGTGCGCCTTTTTCAATCCCTGCTGGAGAGTCGCATACAATATAATCAAATTCTTTTCTCAGTTCGCTCAATACGGCTTCCACCCCTTCCATTGTCAGGGCATCTTTATCGCGCGTTTGAGAGGCAGGTAAAATATATAAATTTTCAACCCGTTTATCTTTAATCAAGGTTTGGTGAATAGTCGCTTCTTTATTAATGACATTAACAAAGTCGTACACCACCCGTCGTTCACAACCCATCACTAAATCCAGGTTGCGTAAACCAATGTCAAAATCGATGACAACTGTCTTATGCCCTTTTAGCGCGAGGCCAGTGGCAAAGGCAGCACTTGTTGTTGTCTTACCAACACCTCCTTTTCCGGAGGTCACCACAATAATTGTTGCCAAAATAGGACCCTTAAAAATTCTATTGCTGATTTATTAAGCGATTCTTAATTATTAATTAGCACACTCTGATTCAGAGTGCGATAATTTGCAACTCTTCATTTGATAATACGACTTGTACTGGCTGTTGCCATTGATCTCTAGAAATACCATTATCGACTTGATAACAGCCGGCAATGGCTATTAACTCAGGCTCAAAGCGCTGACAAAAAATTCGTGCCTCACGATTGCCATTAATACCCGCTAAGGCACGACCACGTAATGGCCCATATACATGAATATGGCCAGCGGCTAATAATTCAGCCCCGGCGCTGACCGGTGCCACCACCACCAAATCACCTTCAGGCGCTAATAACTGTTGTCCAGAGCGCACTGGATGAGTAATGAATTTGGTTGCTACCTGTTGCTTTGAGGGTAATTCAGGCTGCAAAGTTCCTTTTGTGCAGGCTTCACTTGTTGTGGAACTAGTTGAAGTATGTGCTGTTACGTTGTCAGCTTGATGATGATTTGATGAATGCTGTGTCACTGTTGCTTTTTCTTCAGGGAGCCAGGCTAGTCCTACGCTGCTAGCGGCCTGGCGAATATAAATATTATCAGAGCGAAAAGCCACCACTTGTAGTCCATGATTTGCGCACTGCTGTCTTAGTTCTAGCAGGTCCAGATTATGGTTATTAATGCATTTTGCTAAATTAATAATCACTGGTGTTTGCTTAAAAAAATTGGGTGCTTGCTCTACTTTTTCAGAGAGTGCGGCAACAAATTTTTCTGGCTGATACCGGTATAAGTCAATTGAAGTCAAGTTGACGCGACTGGTTTTTAATTGAAAACAGCTGTCTTCCTTTGAAGCAAAAGTTGCATTGGTTGTCATAGTCGTTGCTGCGTTGGCTGCTTTATAAGCTCATAGGTTAAACGATAATACTCGGACATTCACAAATAAAAAAACTAATATTGTGAGCGAGCAAACCGAAAACATCGGAATGTTCACACTGTTATTAGGACCCAAGTCAATACCTACTCGTTAGGTAAGTCCCTCTATGATCAATGGGGTAAATTGCGTACAATGGCGCGCTTTTAATTATGATATAGACATTTAAAAGATAGCACTTTTTGGATGTCTGTGTGGATTTGAAATTAAATAAGAAGCCATTAGTCAATGTTATGCGCGCCCTTAGTAGTAGGTTGTAGCTCTGCATTGTTGTGGCTTTCTGGAGTTGGTAGTTAAAGGTATGCTGGAACCCAATCGCTTTAAGGCGAAATTCCTCAACCCAAGATACTGGCTGACCTGGTTGTGGCTAGGTATAGCTTGGCTAATCAGTTGGTTACCTTATTCATGCCTAATGTGGCTAGGCCGAGCCATTGGCAAATTGATGTACCGTTTGGCCGGTCGCCGGAAACAGATTGCAAAAACAAACATCGCTCTGTGCTTTCCGGAGCTTACCTCAGATGAGCAAGAGCGAATGCTCAAAAATAACTTTATCTCAATGGGGATGAGCTTACTGGAAGTAGGGATGGCTTGGTGGTGGCCTAAATGGCGGCTGGCTAAATTGTCAACAATTGATGGCCTGGAGCATTTACAGCAACAGGAAGGTGAGGGGACTCTATTACTAGCCATGCATTTTTCAACGCTGGAAATTGGTGCTGCATTATTAGGTAGGGAAATGCCAATTGATGGTATGTATCGTAAACATAAAAACCCTGTTTTTGATTATATTCAGCGTCAAGGCAGGGAAAATTACCATCCCTCATCACAAACAATTCCGCGCAAGGAAGTACGAACCATGCTGAAAGCCTTACGGCAAGGTAGAACCGTATGGTATGCACCTGATCAGGATTATGGGCCAAAGCAAAGTATTTTTGTGCCATTTTTTGGGGTGACTGCCGCAACCGTGACAGCAACCGCTAAATTTGCAAAATTAGGTAAGGCGAAAGTTGTGCCTTTTGTTCAACATCGTCGAGAAGATGGAAAAGGCTATCATGTGCAGGTATTACCTCCGTTGGAAAATTTCCCTACTGACGATGAAGAAGCGGATGCAGTGACAGTCAACAAGCTCATTGAGATGGAAATCCGGAAGCGGCCGGATCAGTATATGTGGTTGCATAGACGCTTTAAAACCCGACCTGAAGGGGAGGCAAAAATATACTAAGCCTGAAAGCTTCATCCAAAAAGTAACAGCACCTCTAGTAAGGTGCTGTTACTACAGTTTAACCAGCAAACATAATACGAATGCTGTCTAACCTTAAGTTAGCTTGCTGCAACGCTGTTACCCCTTGAGCTGCTAAAGTACGCCACTGCTCAATTTCTGCCTCACGAATATTCGGATTGACTTTTTGTAGCGCTTCCAGTCGATTTATTTCCTCTCCTAATTTAGCCAGTAATTGCTCAGTAGCTGTTTGTACGATGGTTGTCACCTGTTCATTGGCTTTTTCTTCAGCAATTTTTAAGGTTTCAGAAATAGGCTCTGATTGTGCCTTGATCAGTTTTCTGGCAGTTTTTTTCTTGATGGGGTGTAATTGAGCATCCAGGGTTTCAAAGGCGACTTTATCTGCCAGGTTATTACCTTGAGGATCAATTAACGTACGGATACTAGCAGGTACCATTAGCCGCTTTAGTTGAGGTTGCTGTTGAACAGGGGCTTCAACGATAAAAATAGCTTCTACTAACATAGTGCCTGGTTTTAATGCTTTATTTTTTAATAAAGCAACCGCCGTATTACCTAATTCAGTATCCAGCATTTGTTCCATGCCATAACGAACTAGAGGATGTTCCCAGGTTAAAAACTGCATATCCTCGCGACTTAATGCCTGCTCACGAGAAAAAGTCATAGTGGTTCCATCTTCTGGCAACCCTGGAAAACTAGGTAATAACATTTGCTCTCCGGGACGAGCAATAATGGCATGCTCTGAATGGTCTTCAGAGTCAATGCCAAAACAGTCGAATAAAGCCTCTAAATACTTTTTCAAAGGTTTGGTTTCGTTGGCAGACTGAATAGCATCAATTAATTCGCTGGTGTCGTTAAGGCCTTGTGAGTGTAACTCCAGCAAGCGGTCACGCCCGGCTTGCAGGTTAGATCGCAGCTGTTGATTGAGCGTTTTAGCTTCCTCAATAAAAGCATCAATGTCCTGTTGTTCATTAATTGCTGTAGTTAATAAGGCTTCTAGAGAAGGTTTTAATTGCTGGTAAACACTATCACCAGTGGTACAAATTTGCTCAAACGCGTTAAGGCTATGGTGATACCACTGAAATAAAACGGCTTGTGATGAGTTTTCAAAATACGGCACATGTACTTTAATCGTTTCAGTCTGGCCAATCCGATCCAGGCGACCGATTCGTTGCTCAAGTAAATCAGGCAGTACAGGTAAGTCAAACAATACTAAGTGATGGGCAAACTGAAAATTACGACCTTCACTGCCAATTTCGGAGCAAATTAAAGTTTGGCAACCATATTCTTCATCAGCAAAATAAGCAGCAGCACGATCTCGCTCAATGATGCTCATGCCTTCATGAAAAATAGAGCTGGCAATACCAGAGCGAACTCGTAATGCTTCGTCTAGCTCCATACAGGTTTCGGCATGGGCACAAATAATTAATACTTTCTGGCTTTTAAGTAGCTTTAATAGGTTGATGAGCCAGTCTACTCTGGGGTCAAAGCGCCACCATGGGTCTTTATCTTCAACCAGAATTTCTTTTTCATAAGTGCGTTCAGGAAATAAACCTGCATAAGGGTTACCACCATTTTCTAGAGCAAGCTGGTAAAGCTCGGGTAAGGCTTGAGGATAAGCTTGCATTACACGGCCAGGAAAGCCAGAAACCGCTGACCGCGTATTTCGATAAAGTACCCGACTGGTGCCGTGACGATCTAGTAAATGAGATAACAGTTGTTGTTTAGCTTGCTGCTTGATGTCATCTGCTTGATCACTATTGATAATAGTGGCTAGCTGGTTGGCTTCGTCTCCTAAATAGCTAGTCAGTCGACCGATTGTGGGTTCTGATAAAACCTGACTATCAATTAGCTCTTCCGCCATTTCAGCCACAGCTTGATATTGTTGTGACTGGCTTTCAAAGTCTGCTAGGGAGTGAAATTTATCTGGGTCCAGCAATCGTAAATGGGCAAAGTGGCTGCTGTGTCCGCACTGTTCTGGGGTGGCTGTCAGTAATAAAACACCTGCCGTTTTTTCTGCCAGCTGCTCAATAGCAGAATATTCATCGCTTGCTACTTCAGGTGTCCAGCTTAGGTGGTGAGCTTCATCTACCACTAATAAGTCCCACTCAGCGGCCAGCGCATCGTCAAGGTGCTGAGCATGTGTCAACTCATTTAGGCTAATGAGTACCAGTTGCTCACTTTCAAAGGGGTTGCCAGTATCTGCGGCTTTTGCGTGTACTAACCGTTCGCGATCAAACAAACTAAAGTGCAGGTTAAAGCGCCTTAGCATTTCTACCAGCCATTGATGTAACAGACTTTCAGGAACCACAATCAGTACCCGTTGGGCACGACCGCTGAGTAACTGCTGATACATGATCAGGCCTGCCTCAATGGTTTTACCTAGTCCTACTTCATCTGCTAATAAAACGCGAGGTGCCTGGCGCTTACCCACTTCATCAGCAATATGTAGCTGGTGGGGGATTAGGCTGGTACGAGCACCACATAAGCCTAATAAAGGCGATTGGTAGAGGTTTCTGGCTTGTTCCCAGGTTTTATAACGCAGGCTAAAGTGATTATTTTGGTCAACCTGGCCTGCTAGCAAGCGCTCTTTTGGCTTTTGAAATTGAATAAAGTTGCCCAGGCAGGACTCAGGAAGTTCTGTCGACTCTCCATTCGGTAGCTTGCCCTGGTAAGTAATAAGCCCATCTTCTTCTACTGCATCGGTGACTACTATGCTCCAGCCTTCGTGGCTTTCGATAGTATCGCCAGCAACAAAGCGAATGCGGGTAAGCGGAGAGTTTTTTACTGCATAAAGTCGAGTTTGCCCATTAGAGGGAAACAGTAATGTGACCATTCGTTGATCCAAGGATAAAACAGTGCCTAGGCCTAGCTCTGTTTCTGTATCACTAATCCAACGTTGTCCTGGAACAAATGTCGTCATTCTGTACGCCTATCTACCTCAGAAAAAGGCGATATGGTAGCGAATATATTTTGAATAACAATAGTCGATTTGCCTAATTTTAGGCAGAGATTGTAAGTGCAGAGGATGAAATGGCTTACTAGCCTGAATACATTGACTCTTTTATAGTCAATGTAGTGTTTGAGTAAAAGAGATAGTGGTACATGCATAAGGTTGTGGTACATGCATAAGGTTAAGGAATTAACTTGTTACCTTAATTATTTGACGCATGCACCACTGGTACAAAATGGTTAATTACTCGTTAGTATTTTCTTCTGCAGGCTGTTCAGCAGCAGACTCTTTACCAATCTCTAATACTAATTCAGGCTTTCCTTTAATAGCTTTTGCCAAGGTTTCTTTATGTTTGGCGAATAATAAGCCAATATCTTCAGCGATTTTGTCATCGATATTATCAAAGGTTTGCTCTAGCAACATGGTGATATTTGCAGCTAGCTCAAGCATTTTATCGTGTTCTTCGGCGGCTTTTTTATCTGAGAACATACTACCGTCCCTATCGCATTTCCACATGGGTATAACGGCCATTCGCTCACCTCTTGCATGGACCAATTTAATTTAGGCCTTAGACCAAGTACATCATAAGACCTTGTTATTTAAAGCAGATGCTATTTAAAACTGATATTGCTTAACACCAGCAGTACTGATAGCTGATAATTATGGTGATACTGTATAAAAATACAGTAAATTTGTCCATAGGGGCTGTATTGTATCCAATAAGGTTGTCAAGGAACAATCCAAATTTGTCCTGAATAAGGAAAACAACTTGCTTTAAATCAATAAAAAACAGCAACTAAGCCGTTATTAGCCTGGACTGATTGATTTTAATCAATAAAAGCGAGTTGAGTAGCTGTTACTGTAGCTTTGCGTTTAAGAGGCAGTAGCCAACAGGAGGTAAGCGATGTATTTCGATGAAACAATTTTAGCTTCGCTGATTACAATTGGTTTGATTATTGGTTTTTTTGTTGGTGTGGGCCTGCTAATTCGTAAGGATATTAACAATCACCGTTAAGCATACAGTTTTTTACAGTTTTGGCGAGTAGCTCAGGCTGCTGGCCAAAAGTCAGGTCGCTAAGATCTGAACGTTTGAGGCTAGACAGACGTAAGGAATGCTCTATTTGCGTAGAGCTTTTTAAGGTAAGTGTGGTGGGTTACTTAGTTTTGTCAGGTTTTATGTAACCTATCGCCTTGCCTGTTTTTTGTATTAGCCTGTGCATCGTTTCTCTAATTCACTTCTCTTTCTCTTTGCTTAATTCCTCCTGTTAGTACTTTCTTTCACTTGTGCTTACCTTTTCGCATGGCTGGTTTCAGGTTAAGATTAACCTAGTCGGTTAAGCATGGGAGACAGGTGATGAGTGTACAAACTGAAATTGAACAAAAATTGACTAAAGCTTTAAAGCCTGCCTACTTAGCTGTTACCAATGAGAGCCATATGCACAATGTGCCTCCAGGCTCAGAATCACACTTTAAAGTCGTGGTTGTATCTGCTGATTTCTCAGGAAAAATGCCTGTAAAAAGACATCAGTTGATTTATTGCTTATTAGCAGAAGAAGTGCAACATAAGATTCATGCATTAGCATTGCATACTTATACGCCAGATGAATGGAAAAAGCAGGCTGAGTCAGCACCTGACTCTCCTAATTGTGCGAATAAAAGATAAGTTTTTATTACTATGTGTGGCGGTGCTGAGTTTGTACAAAACAGCGAGCGTTATCGAGTATTTTTTCCTAACCCGAAGGCAAGGTTACCAGTATTGCAAAAGGATGGCAGTATTGTCATGGTTCCCTGGGGCAGGCGAGAAAACCAGCCAGGTAATACACCTCAGGGTGGCTGGGCCAGGTTAGAGTCTATCCAGCGAGGTGCTTGGCAACAATTTAACCCCAAGCCAGTGAAAATTGTTGTCACCTCTTTTATGGAAAAAGATGAGGCTGAGCAAAGCCGCTGGTTTCCATTAGAAAGCCATGAAATTATCCAAGGTTTATTGGCTACTGATGGTAGTTTTCAACGAGTCTATGTGGTGACTGAACCTCATCCCCAATCCACTCATGACAGTGGTCGCTGGCCGCGGGTTATCTCTCTGGAGACTGCTGTTGATAAAGGGGAGTCGACGTTAGATGAGCCTGAGCAAACCTCATTAATTTAAAAGAACTCTTTCTAAAACTAGTCTTGCTTTAACTAAATCACTAAAATAAGACGTTTTAATCAATTTGGTTATGCCAGCAGATTTGCGATCTGCCAAGGTAGAGGAATTAAGATGTCTCCGTTTGTTATTGCTGCCCTTTATAAATTTACTCGATTACCAGAATTTGAGGCAATGCGTCAGCCTTTATTGGATAAGATGCTTGCCTTTGATGTGAAAGGTACCTTGCTATTAGCTGCTGAAGGAATTAATGGTACGGTTGCAGGGAGTCGAGAAGGAGTTGATCAGTTATTAAGTTACTTAAAGTCCCATGAACCATTGGCAGGTTTAACCCATAAAGAGTCCTACGATAACAAGCAGCCTTTTTATCGCACCAAAGTCAAACTGAAAAAAGAGATTGTGACTATGGGTGTGCCTGGTATTGATCCTAACCATGTAGTGGGCACTTATGTGAAGCCAGCGGAGTGGAACCAGCTGATCAGTGACCCTGAAGTGCTTTTGATTGATACCCGCAATGATTATGAATATCAGGTAGGGACTTTTGAAGGGGCAGTTAACCCAAAAACTGAAAGTTTTCGGGAGTTTCCTGACTATGTGGCGCAGCAGCTTGATCCAGACAAACATAAGAAAGTAGCTATGTTCTGCACGGGTGGTATCCGCTGTGAAAAGTCTACCGCGCTATTAAAAGAACAGGGTTTTGAAGAAGTGTACCATCTGGAAGGTGGCATTTTAAAATACCTGGAAGAAGTGCCTGCTACAGAAACTAAATGGGAAGGTGAGTGCTTTGTGTTTGATAACCGAGTAACGGTGGATCATCAGTTAAATAAAGGCAGCTATGATATGTGCTTTGGCTGTCGGATGCCGATTTCTGACCAAGATAAACAGTCTGAGCAGTATAAAGAAGGCGTGTATTGCCCTCACTGCTTTAACTCTCAGGATACTAAAACTCGGCAACGAGCAGAGTCTCGACAAAAACAAATTGAACTAGCCAAGCAGCGAAACCAGCCTCACCCAGTGGGCTTAAAAATGAAAAGTTAGCCATAGTCTTCAATGGAAGTCACCTATCTATTTGACCCCATGTGCTCCTGGTGCTGGGGTTTTGCGCCAGTCATTGACAAACTGTCTACAATGCTTGAGGGAAGAGGGCAGCTATGCTATCGAGTAGGCGGGTTGCGAGCAGGGCAGCGTCAACCTCTTACACCACCTCTAAAGCAGTATATTCTCAATCACTGGCAGCAAGTGTCCGAGGCCACTGGTCAGCCATTTAACTTTGCAGGCGCACTCCCAGAGGGATTTATCTACGATACAGAGCCAGCCTGTAGAGCAGTGGTGGTAGCAAGGCAGCATTTTTCTGATCATCTGAAAGCGTTAGTCGAGGCGTTACAACGAAGTTTTTATATGGATCAGCTGGATATCACTACCCCTCATGGGATTAAGCAAGCAGCTATTCAAGCGCAGTTGCCTGTAGACACATTCATGGAGGCGTTTTTCGCTGATGAAATAAAAGCGTTAACTCAGCAGGATTTTGATTTGGCTTATAATTTAGGCATTCAGGGCTTTCCTACACTGCTTTACTTTGATCAGCAGCAATGGCATGTATTGGTGAATGGTTATATGGGGTGGGAGCAGCTACAGCCTTTAATTGAAGAATTATTAACCTAATAAGAGAGTGTCGCAGCAACAGAATACCCTCTCACTCCATATCGACTAGCTTTTTGCGACAACCTGATAAAGGGGGGTAAAAGTGGCCATTACTAACGTGTTTTACAAAAGAGTTAATCTGCTTGTTGAGATGACACTGCTGAAAAGGGTTTAGCTTTTAACGTAGGCACTTTAACGACAATATAATAACTGACGCAACAGGCGATAGTTAGTAATACCCCTTTTAGTAACCAACTGCTCACTAGCCAACAGCTAAATAGCATACAAGGCCAAAGTAATAATAAAGTATAGGTTTTGGCCTTGGCAGGCATGCCCTCACCAGAAAGATAATAACAAATATAATTGCCTAATTGGGGATGGTTAATCAGCCACTGATGAAATTTATCTGAGCCTTTTGCATAGCAGCCTGCTGCGAGTAGTAAAAATGGAGTAGTAGGTAATAGAGGCAAAAAAATGCCGACAACACCAAGCCCTACAGCTAAATGTCCAACCACAATATAAACCCAGCGCCACATAATCGTGTGTTCCTAAAGCAGGCTTTCTTTAAGCATAATTTCTAGCATAGAATACTGCCTACATTACTCCGCCAGACAAATAATAACAATATATGACAGCACAACTGCTTATCCAGTCTAATGGTGAACCCTTATTTGGCATTTTTGATCACCCCATTAGCAAAATCAATGTCAGTGACTTTCAGCTCTTAACCCCTTTTGGCAAACCGGCCAATCGTTGGCAGCAATGGTTTGGTTTTAATCAATTTCAGTATTTTGGGGTTATTTCCGATGAGTTAATTCTAGGCTGTGCTATTGCTGATACTAAACTGGTGGGTGCTGCTTTTTGCTATTTGTATCGACCTCAAACGGGCGAAATGCTGGCTTACTCATTAAAGTCACCTTTTGCCCATGCTTGCCAGTTTGCTGTTAGTCCTGATACAGGCAATACAACCTTTGTGCAAGGTAAGCAGCGGATTGATATGATTAATCAGCCTCAGCCTAAAAGTCGGTATTTAGAGGTATCTCTGCCTAAACATGGGTTAAAAATTAATTGCCACTTTAGTGAGCGCGACAGTTTTGCTCCTATGCGGATCTGTACTAAAACGGGTGTGAATGGTTGGGTCTATGCCCAAAAAGCGGCTGGAATACCAGTGGAAGGCACAATTGAATGTCAGTGGGGCACATTTGATTTGGCTGCACTCGGTGCTTGTGCTCATCATGATTATTCCAGTGGTTACATGCGTCGCGAAACGTTTTGGAATTGGGGGTGTTTATCAGGCCGTACGAACAATGGTCAGCTAATTGGGCTTAATGTGTCTTGCGGTGTCAATGAAACTGGTTTTACAGAAAACTGTTTTTGGCTGAATGGCCAGTTACATAAAGTAGATACAGTTGCCTTTAACTATCAAAAACAGGATTTATTTCAGCCCTGGCGCCTTCAATCTTATGATGGCAAAGTTGATTTGACGTTTACACCCCTGGGCAAGCATGCAGAGTGTCTTAACTTATGGTTGATGGCTTCTAATTTTCATCAACTCTTTGGGCATTTTAATGGTCATTTGGAAACAGTGGGAGGTGAAAAAGTAGCCATTAATAATATGCTGGGGTTTGTAGAAGATCACTATGCAAAGTGGTAATTAATAACGGTTAAACAACATAAGCCAGATGTTCATTTATGATTAATTTTCCTCGTTATAGTTTTGCCAGTTTATTTATCTGTCTGATTTTTGTTGGTATTGTGTACCCTTTTATACCTAAGCTGGTAACGCAAAACATTTTGTTGAAAGCCAGCTTTAGTATCCTATTGGTCTCTTCGGTTTATATTTTCAGTCATAACAAGAAAGCACTGGTTATATGCTTACTATTAGCGATTCCTACGGCTATCTCTTCATGGCTAGCCATTATTAGAGATGTGCCTGAAATTGTACTCATTTTAGATAATGCGACCAATGTGGTGTTTTTTCTTTATGTGATCTTTGAGTTGATCAAAATTATTTTCAGTGCCTCTGTTGTAACACGTAATATTATCTATGGCGCAATGAGTATTTACTTATTGCTGGGTATTATGTGGGCATTTGTTTATGCGCTACTTGACTTATTAATAATTGATGCCTTTGGTGGGAGTAGTTACCAGAGCGCTCACGACTTAAGCCAGTTTATTTATTTTAGCTATGTAACCCTCACCACTTTAGGGTATGGTGATATGATGCCACTGGCTGGGCCAGTGCAATCCATAGCGGCAATGGAAGCAATTACTGGCCAGTTTTTCCTGACGATTTTAGTGGCAAGACTGGTAGGCATGCACATCAGTCAAACGACGAATGGCAACGGCTGAATAATGGTGTGACTTATTTTTTTCGTACTAAATTAACCCCATCTCGTACGCTGAGAAACACATTTTCCAGTTGCGGGTTGGTGGCAATATGCTGGTTAAGCTCAACAATAGCCTGGTCTCGCTCATCATTTGGGTTAAGCACATTGCCTTGCCAAAGGGCATTATCAATGACAAATAGCCCGCCTGAACGCACTAGGGGGACAGTGGCTTTCAGGTAGTTAAAGTAGTTCTTTTTGTCTGCATCCACAAATACCATATCAAACTGCTTATCTTGTAGAGTATTAATGGTATCCAGGGCTTTGCCAAAGCGAACTTCTATTTTATGGCCATGGGGGCTGCGATCAAAAAATGATTGAGCAAACTCAATGGCTCTTGGGTTCGTTTCACAGCAAATAACTCTGCCGTCTTCTGGTAAGGCTTCGGCAATCGACAGGGCTGAATAGCCAGTAAACATACCAATTTCTAGCACAGTTTTAGTTTGGCTTAATTGAGTGATAAGTTTGAGCAGGCGACCAATAATCCGACCAGATAATTTCACCGGGTAGCCCATCTGCTCATTAGTTGTATCAATGAGTTCTTGTAATAAAGGGGGTTCCGGAGTTGTTTGGTCAAAGCAATACTGATCAATGGCTGGGTGTACTAGGAAGTCTTTCATCATCTTTTTCTACAGCGAAATGATGGCCAATTGTAGTGATCTTTGGTCATACTGCAAGTTTGAAGAAAGTGGTTATCACTATCGGTGCCACTATCAATAAGTGTCATGGCTCAGGATTAAAGTATGGGTAAACCAAGAATCACCATTGAATATTGTACTCAATGCCAATGGTTGTTGCGTTCGGCCTGGTTAGCCCAGGAGTTGTTAAATACGTTTGGCACTGACCTGGGGGAGGTGGCATTAATACCTGGTACTGGAGGCATATTTAAAATTCAGGTGGCTGGCCAATTGGTTTGGGAGCGAGTGAAAGACGGTGGGTTTCCTGAGGCAAAAGCGCTAAAGCGAAGAGTCAGGGACATTATTGCCCCTGATCAGGATCTAGGTCATATCGACCGGTAGTGAATGGCTTAGTTGGGAAATACTTGTTTAAAGGGCTTAACGGTCACATGCTCATAGACCCCTGCAGCAAGATAAGGGTCTTCACTGGCCCAAGTTTCAGCATCTGCCAGAGAGGCAAACTCAGCCACAATTAAACTACCAGTGAAGCCTGCAGGGCCTGGGTCGTTATTATCAATAGCAGGGAAAGGGCCTGCCAGCACCAGGCGGCCTTGTTGCTGTAGAGTGTCTAAACGAGCCAAATGGTCTGGGCGCGCAGACTGGCGCTTGGCTAAGCTGTCAGGTACATCCTGACAGGTAATCGCAAACAGCATAAAAATCCTTAATAGTGATAAACGCTAATCTTTTGTTTGTTGGCTGATTGACTGGCTGTTTTTCTCAGGTTCACTCATATAGCGGGAAAGAGACATGACGATTCCAACCATATAAACCATGGTTAAAGCGGTTAAGCCAAATAGTTTAAAGTTAACCCAAGTGTCTTCAGAAAATTGATAGGCAATATAAAGATTCAGGATGCCAATAAAAAACAGGAAGCCACAGGTAAACCAGTTTAGCTTTTCCCACATTTTTGCCGGCACATCCGTCATCATAATGTTGGAGGTTTTGAGCATCCCTTCCAGGGCTCGCTGGGTAAGGTTTTTATGGGTAACAAAATGGCTAATGAGGAGTGCCGCAGCAAGAACCCAATAAAGGATCGTTGGTTTCCATTGAATAAAGGCTTTATCTTCAAACAGTAATGTCAGACCGCCTAAAAAGACCACTAACACCATTGAAATAACATGGATTTTCTCAATCTTTTTATGCTTCAGCCAGGTATAAGCCATTTGAAAAATTGTGGTTACAATAATTGTAGCTGTGGCAATCAGGATATCGCCGGTATACTTATAAACACCGAAGAAGGCAATGACGGGTAACAGGTCAAAGAAAAATTTCATAATAGGCTAAATTTTGTCCGCTTTTAGATGAAGGCTATGATATACGATTTTCGACTGAGCAGGTAGTTTCCCTTATTGCATAAGAATAGGATAATTCGCAATAGATAAGCAGGTTTGTTTGCAAACAAACTCAAAAAGAGGGTGTCGCAAAAGGTTATGAGCGAAGCAAAGACAAGGCAAAAATCGGCGAAAAAGCGGAGTTTATACAGAATAAATGAGTATTTTGAGTCGATTTTTAACGCAGTATTTCCAAGCGCAGTAGTTTTGTGACAGCCTCAATAGTAGTAAGGAAAGTTGGTTGAAAATAGATTTACATTGTCACTCTACCGCATCAGATGGCGTTCTATCCCCTTTAGCGCTAGTGCAAAGAGCAATTGAACAAAAAGTAGAGGTGCTGTCATTAACTGATCACGATACTGTGGCAGGTTATCAGCACTTGCAAGGGCAGGCAGCGCTCTCACAGCTTTATTTAATACCAGGCATTGAGCTATCGGCCGTTTGGTCGGGGGTGACCATTCATGTGGTTGGGTTGGGCTTTTCGCTGGATGATCCATTATTGGCTGGCTATTTGGACCAGCAGCAGCAGGCCAGACAACAGCGTGCAGAGAAAATCGCGGCTAAGCTGGCTAAACGAGGCTTTGCAAATACACTGGAAGGTGCGCTTGCTGTTGCTCAAGGTCAATCTGACTTGCCGGCAGCTGATGTCCAAATTGGCCGACCTCATTTTGCTAAGTACTTGGTGAGTGAAGGCTATGTGCCTGATATGGCGACAGCATTTAATCGTTATTTAGGGGCAGGAAAAGTAGGGGATGTCAAAAGCCAGTGGCCTTCATTGGCTCAAGTGGTTGATTGGATTACCTCTATGAAAGGAGTGGCAATACTGGCTCATCCTCTCAAGTATAAAATGACCAATACCAAACTGAGGGCCTTGATTAAGGCATTCAAAGCGGCGGGTGGAGAAGGAATTGAAGTGGCCCTAGCTGGGCAGCCTCAAGATGCAACCCACTTTTTAGCAGAACTATCCTGTCAGTTTGAATTGCTGGCTTCAGTTGCCAGTGACTTTCATGGCCCATTTAATCGTTGGATTGAACTCGGTGGTGCGCCCCCATTACCTAAGCAATGTAAACCACTGTGGGAAAATTGGATGCTGGAAAAGATGCGGTTCTGTTGACACTTCCTGAAGGATAAAAAATAGGTTTACTGCTAGATTAATGATATATTTAGATTATTCGCACATTCCTTGTCGAGATGACAACTAACCCAGAGCAGGTGTTTTGTGAGTCAATTTTTTCAAATTCATCCAGAAAATCCACAACAGCGCCTTATCAATCAAGCAGCCGATATTATTAGTGATGGTGGGGTTGTTATTTTCCCTACAGATTCCGCCTATGCAATTGGCTGTCATATTGGTGAAAAAAAAGCCATTGACCGCATCCGTCGTATACGGCAAATCGATTCTCGGCATAATTTTACCTTAATGTGTCGTGATTTAGCTGAGATATCTACGTACGCTAAAGTTGACAACTCAGCTTATCGACTGCTTAAAACTTATACGCCAGATGCATACACGTTTATTTTGCAAGCGACTAGAGAAGTACCCAGGCGCTTCTTACACCCTAAGCGTCGTACAATTGGTTTACGCGTACCAGACTGCCGGGTGACGCAAGCATTATTGGAAACATTAGGTTCGCCAATGATGAGCGTCACCATGATTTTACCGGGTGATAAAGAACCAATGATTGATCCCTATGAAATGCGGCAAATGCTGGAGCAGCAGGTCGATTTGATTATTGATGGCGGCTACTGTGGTATGGAAGCAACAACCGTTATCTCAATGCTGGATGATGTGCCAGAGATATTGCGTGAAGGCAAGGGTGATCCATCGCCTTTTAAGGAGCCCTCAGCTGCTTAGTTTGTTTGAAAGCCCTCAGCTGCACTGTATATGAAGAGATTGGGTAGCCTAGCTAATAAAATGTTCAATTTTTTGCTCCTACAATATTTTAATGGTTTGGTCGTTTGGGTTTGGTTGTTTGATAGTAGAACCGTCTGATGAATAAACAGGTTGATCTTTCTACAGCTGATGGAACAGTAGACGAGTCGGTTACTGTTGTTGATGCAGATGAAACAGTGGTTGCAGCAGAGCAAGCCGAAGCGGTTGTTGATACTGACGCAACAGACGAGGAAGGCATTAAGCGTCGGTTTCGTCAGCACAGCCAACAACAAGAGCTACCTTTTGCTGTTATACAAGGTAAACCTGTTACTGAAATACCACAGGACTTGTATATTCCACCTGATGCTTTGGAAGTTTTTTTGGAAGCATTTGAGGGGCCGCTGGATTTATTGTTGTACCTGATAAAACGGCAGAACATGGATGTGTTGGAAATCTGTGTGGCGGATATTACCCGGCAGTACATGGATTATGTGGAGTTAATGAAAGCAGTCCAGTTTGAGTTAGCAGCAGAATATCTTGTGATGGCAGCAATGCTGGCTGAAATTAAGTCCAGAATGCTATTGCCACGCACTGAAACAGCAGAGGAAGAAGAGGAAGCAGATCCTCGCGCAGAATTAATTCGTCGTTTATTAGAGTACGAACGGTTTAAAAAAGCAGCAGAAGATTTAGATAACTTGCCAAGAGAAGGGCGAGATTATTATTCAGTGTCTGCTGCCCCGCCAACCATTGTGGCTGAAAAACAACACCCTGATGTTGACCTTAAAGAAATATTGCTTGCACTGTCTGGTGTGCTAAAGCGGGCAGAGCTATCTGAAAATCACCAAATAGAGCAGGAAGCCCTCTCAACCCGTGAGCGAATGACCCAAGTACTGAGTATGTTGTCAGCAGATTCATTTACGCCTTTTGTTTCCTTGTTCAAAGTTGAAGAAGGCAAGCTAGGGGTAGTAGTGACATTTTTAGCGGTAATGGAGCTAATCAAAGAGTCTCTTGTAGAGATTGTTCAAACCGAGCCATTTGCTCCCATTCATGTTAAAGCGAAGGCAGTCCATGATGACGGAACAACCAGCGATTAAATTAGCCAATATTATTGAAGCGGCATTGCTGGCTTCTAATAAGCCATTAAACCTTGACCAAATGCGACAGTTGTTTCCCGAAGACGCCGGGCCAAGCAAAGAAGAAATTCAGCAGGCACTGGCAGATATAACTACTGCCTGTGAAGGGCGGGGCTTTGAATTAAAAGAAGTGGCTAGTGGTTATCGTTTTCAGATACGTCAGGAAATGGCGCCCTGGGTAGGCAAACTGTGGGAGGAAAAACCACAGCGATATACCCGCGCTTTATTAGAAACACTAGCCCTGGTTGCTTATCGACAGCCTGTGACCCGTGCAGAAATCGAAGAAATTCGTGGTGTCAGTGTTAGTTCTTCTATTGTGAAAACGCTGTTGGAGCGGGAGTGGGTGCGTATTGTGGGGTATCGTGATGTACCCGGCAGACCTGCTATGTATGCGACTACACGACAGTTTTTAGACTATTTTAGTTTAACCAATTTAGATGAACTGCCTCCACTTTCTGAGTTACAGGATATTGAAAAAGCCAACCAAGAATTGGCACTTGAAGAAGGTGAAGAGGCTGTGGCCAGTGTGATCCCCGACACTTCAAGCTCAACGGATTCGCCAGTCGAAGCTGGGGCTGAATCGGTAGAAGCAGAGGCTGAAGAGGTAGATGAAGAAGCGCTTTTCCAAGAAATTGAGGAAATGCAAAAAGATCTACCAGAAGACTTTATTGATCCAGCCAAGCTCGAGCCAGAAGAACTGGCTGCTCTAGAAGAAAAGCAGCAATCAGACTCTGAAGAGGTCTCAAAAGAAGCAGAAGAAGTGGCTCTTTCTCCTGTCGATGCTGAACAGATTGAAACTGCTGAAGACACTGAAACGGATGATACATCACTGATCCAGGCAGGCATACAACAAGAAGCGTATGAAGAAGCAGAGGTTGCAGGCATTGTTGTTACCGATTCCAACAATGATGAGTCAGCCACAAATAAAGAAGAGCTTGCTATCAATAGTGATGTGCAAGCTGGTGATGATGTAACTGTGGACACTATTGAAGCCGATGCAGTCGAAGATGTTGAAATGGATGAGCTAACATCACTGTTTGATGATGTGTCTACTGACTCCCCAGAACCAGTTGTCAGTGAGCTAGAACCAATTGTCCGTGAGCTAGAAGCAATGGATGAGCAGGAGGGAGGGCTGGTTGTTGAGCCTGATGCTGATGAATTCAATGATATTCAAACGAGTAACAACACGACTAATGTAAGTAATGGCACTGATAATGGTAGTGCAACCCAGTTATCGCAAGATACTGATCTAGTAGAGCAAGCAATTTTCATGGCTGATGAAGAGGAAGATAGTGGTACAGCTGAAGTTGTTACAACTATCACTAGTACAGATTCAGAACCTGCTGATCATATGGCGGCAGATGTGTTGGCAACTGAACTACTGACACGTTCGGCAGACACGGTTATTCCCTCTATATTTCAGGATGAGACTGAAACTGACCATACTCCGTCAGATGAGTCGCCAGTTGCTCGCTCTTCTGATTCCCAAGACTCCTAAGTTAACTTAAGAATTACCTTGATGACCACTGATACAACCCAATCTGAGCGTATCCAAAAAGCTTTATCCCGAGCAGGGGTTGGCTCACGCCGCCAAATTGAAAAATGGATAGCCGAGCAACGTATAACGGTAAATGGTGTGCTGGCTGAGCTGGGCCAACGGATATCACCCAAGGATGATGTGAAGCTGGATGGCCGGCAGGTGAAAGTACTACCTGAACAAGCGGGTTTGCGCCGAGTATTGATGTATAACAAGCCTGAAGGTGTGGTTTGTTCCCGGCATGATCCTGAAGGTCGCCCTACGGTGTTTGATCGCCTACCTCCACTAAAAGGGGAGCGCTGGATTGCGATTGGCCGACTGGATATTAATACCTCTGGTTTGCTGTTGTTTGCTACAGATGGTGAGCTAGCGAATCGATTGATGCACCCCTCTCATCAAGTGGAGCGTGAATATGCAGTACGCGTCATGGGAGAAGTCACTCAAGAGACAACTACGCAACTATTTAATGGGGTTGAGCTGGAAGATGGGTTTGCTCGGTTTACAGATATTGTTGACTCTGGGGGTGAAGGCATTAACCACTGGTTCCATGTTGTCATTATGGAAGGTAGAAACCGCGAAGTTCGCCGTTTGTGGGAATCCCAAGGGCTGCAAGTGAGTCGATTAAAGCGAGTACGCTATGGCTCTGTCATTATGCCAAGTAATTTGCGGCTGGGGCGCTGGGAGTCTTTAGACCAACAGGCAGTAGATAAACTAGCTGATGCAGTTGGGTTATCACCGAAACCGGTGGCACCACTCAACCCAAAACAGCAAGAGCAAGGCAAACGACTACAGCGGAAACGTCTAAAGCCAGAGGGTCGACCTAATACTAATAAAAAAGATACAAAGCCTAAAGCTAAGCATAAAACTGCTCATAAGCGCTAAGCACCTTTTAGCTAATTAGCAGAGAATAGACTGGGCCTTGTTTTCTTAGGCTATTTTCTTAGGCAATGGCGCAAACTTTATTTCTGCCTTGGTTTTTTGCTTGATAGAGTGCTTTATCAGCGCGTTCTAGCAAGCAGAAAACACTGTCCCCCTTTCCAAACATCGCCGTGCCAATACTAATCGTGACTGGAATAGACTGGCCATTGTAATGGCACTGCATCGCTGCAATATTTTGTCGTAGCCGTTCAGCGACGAGTTCTGCTCTGATAAGGTCTGTTTTGGAAAGCAAAACGACAAACTCTTCTCCGCCAAACCGAAATGTCATATCAATATTTCTTAGTGAGTATTGGAGGCAATCAACGGTTTTTTTCAAAATATAATCGCCAGCTGGGTGGCCATAGCTATCGTTGATATTTTTAAAGTGGTCAATATCGATCATGAGTAATGATAACGGCTGTTTTTCTCGACGGCAGATGTTCAGTTCCCGCTTAATAGCATTATCAAAGGCAACTCGATTACCTGCCCCAGTTAATGCATCTTTTAATGCAGTGGCAACCGCCAGTTGATACTGAAGGGCGTTACGTAAAGGGTAAACCAAGCAGCCTAATAATGACTCAATATGAGCGAGTTCTTCTTCTTGAAATCGTTGTTGGCGACGAAATGTAATTTCACCAACAGCTTCATTATCGGTAATCAGTCGATAGTTACAGCTGTGATGGCTTTGCTCACCTACTGATACATTGATATTCAGCTCACTGTGAATGTAGTTAAGCCCATGAATAGTGACATGGGTTTGAACTTCATGGAAAAAAACAGTGAGCACCCGCTCAATCTCAAGGCTGTTTTGCAGTCGATTCATCAGCCTGATTTTGAGTAGAAGCTGGCTTTCGGTGGAGTTTGGGTGTTTCCCTTTGGTTGGCAGGGGAGTGATTAATTTAATGTTGCTGCTATTTGACTTATCTGCTGCTGACATTGACTGCATTCGCGAACCCTTTGTGTAAAGCTTGTTTCCTTTTGATGTTATGTTGAAGTCTCTGCGATAACTGTGCCAAGCGCTCTATAGTTTTGATAAATAATGTAAAAACAAGAACTTGTACTAAGTACCTAAAACAACTGTTAGATTGAGAAGGGAGATATTTTGACTGGTGTCAATTCTGTGGCTGAGAAAAATATTGAAATTATCGATCTTGCCAATCTTTTGGCATAACTGAGGCAAATAGTTGCCCCTCCCTCTATCTATTGCAGTACCTTGTTAGGAGAGCTTTCTACTATTTTGTAGAGCAATAGTCCAATATTAATCAATCTAATAAAGAAAGTAATGATGTATTAACCCCGCTGAAGATCAAGAGAAAGTCATATCAGGGGGTTAAGCTAAGTAGTTAATGCAGAAAATTATTGAGCGTCAAACGCCTGACCAGTCACTTTTTGACTATCTGGTCCAAGTAGATACAAATAGACATTCATAATGTCTTCAGGGGCTGGCAATTGCTCGGGGTTTTCGGCTGGGTAAGCCTGGGCTCGCATATGAGTTCGAGTAGCTCCTGGGTTGATAGTGTTAACCCGTACAGGGCCAATCCCTTCCTCTTCATCGGCTAGTGTTTGCATCATGCCTTCGGTAGCAAATTTTGATACGGCATAAGCTCCCCAATGGGCTCTGCCTTTTCGACCTACTGATGAGGAGGTGAAAACAATAGAAGCATCTGAAGAATGATGCAGTAAAGGCAGTAACGCCTGAGTCATTAAAAAAGGTGCATTTAGGTTGACCTGCATCACTTTATACCAAATTTCAACATCATACTGGCTAAGGGGGCTCAGGTTACCCAGTAAGCTGGCATTGTGCAGCAGGCCATCTAAGCGACCAAACTCTTTTTCGATGGTGCTGGCCAAGTCATCGTAGTCTTTAGGGCTGGCACCTTCTAGATTCATAGGGTAAATCGCAGGCTGAGGGCCACCTGCGGCTTCAATCTGGTCATAAACATCTTCTAACTTCTTGGTTGTACGGCCTAGTAAAATAACGGTTGCACCGTGTTTAGCAAAGCTAATGGCAGCCGCCTTACCAATGCCATCGCCGGCGCCAGTGACTAAAATAATGCGGTCTTTTAACAGGTTGTCAGGTGCTTGATAGTCAAACATATATTTTGTTAAGGCTCTTGGGTTCGTTGCCAGTTAAGTTCTTCCAGCCAGGCTAGCAGTAAATCGGCACTGCTAATGGCGTGATCCGCTTGCCATTGGGCAATGTCATGGTCTGCTGTTACATAGCCATAGCTGGCGGCCACTGTCAGCATACCTGCGGAGTTGCCAGCAGAAATGTCTCTTTGATGGTCTCCGACATACACTACGTGATATGGGTCAACCTTTAGCTTATGGCAGGCTAATAATAATGGCTCTGGGTCTGGTTTGGTATTTTTTACGTGCTCGGGGCAAATAGTCACACTGGTTCGAGATGACAGCGCCATATTTTCCAGTAGTCGCTCAGTGAGGTACCAAGGCTTATTTGTCACCACGCCCCAGGGGATGGATTTTTGTTCAAGGGTATCAAGCAACTTGGAAATACCAGGAAATAGTTGAGCTTTTTTCCCGATTGTTTGGTAGTACAGCTCAAGTAACTCACTTCTTGCTTGAGTGAATTCAGGGTGGTCTTCACTTAGCGAAAGAGCTAGCTGAACCAGTGCTTTTGCTCCATTAGACACTTGGTTACGGATAGCTAGTTCAGTAAGTGCTGGTAAGCCACCTTGTGCTCTCAACTGGTTAATGGGCTGCACAAAATCAGGGGCAGTATCTACCAGGGTGCCATCAAGATCAAAAAGTATTGCAGCAAGTGGGTATGGCATAGACAACTCTCCCCTAAGTAACACCCAGAACTTATATAATGAAAAGACTTAATGTTGGTCTTTGGTGACATGGACTAAATAGTTGACATCCACATCATCACTTAATTTAAAAATTTTAGTAATAGGGTTGTAGACCATTCCTTTAATGTGATTGACTGTTAATCCACACTTTCTGGCCCAGCCAGCCAGCTCCGATGGCTTGATAAATTTATCATAGTCATGAGTTCCTTTTGGTAGCATCTTGAGGATGTACTCGGCACCAATTACCGCTAAAGCATAGGCTTTGGGGTTGCGATTAATTGTTGAGAAAAACAGATGGCCACCAGGTTTAACGAGTTGACTGCAAGCTTCTATCACTGAGATGGGGTGGGGGACATGCTCAAGCATTTCCATACAGGTCACCACATCAAAAGTGCCAGGTTGTTGAGCAGCCAAGCCTTCAGCGGTTATCTGCTGGTAATCAACTTTTACCCCAGACTCTAGCCCGTGGAGCTTGGCAACAGTCAAGGGCTCTTCCCCCATATCAATGCCTGTTACTTGTGCACCACGAAGGGCCATTGCCTCGGACAAAATGCCACCACCACAACCAATATCGACCACTTTTTGTTCTGCCAAGTTAATAAACTGCTCGATGAAGCTAAGGCGTAGCGGGTTTATGTCATGTAATGGTTTAAACTCGCTAGACTTATCCCACCAGCGGTGAGCCAGTGCCTTGAATTTGGCAATTTCTTGAGGGTCGACATTAGTGTGTTCGGTGGCCATAGATACAATCTTAGTTTGGTTAAATTAGGCTTGAGCAGAGAGAATACGGGACTTCCAGTCAACAACCAGCTGCTTGATTTCATCAATATCTAAGGTGGTCAGTTCTCTGTTATCCAGTACCAGTTTACCATTGACCCATACATGAGAGACTTGGCGACTACTAGCAGTATAAACAAGTTGTGAAACTGGGTTATATAAAGGTAGATTTTCTAAGTCATCTAAGCGAACGGCTGCAATATCTGCTGCCTTACCTGGCTCCAAACTACCAGTAGTATCATCAATACCTAATGCTTTGGCGCCATTGATAGTAGCCATTTTAAGTGCTTCGTAAGCTGAGACTGCTTCTGCATCCTGGTGTACAGCTTTGGCTAAAATTGCGGCAGTACGCATTTCACCAATCATATCTAAGTCGTTATTACTGGCAGCACCATCAGTACCTAAGGCGACATTAACCCCTGCTTTTCGTAATTTATCAATCGGGCTAAAGCCACTGGCTAACTTTAAGTTGGACTCAGGACAGTGAACAATATGACTGCCATATTGCTGCAGCAGCTCAATGTCACTGTCATCAATCTGGGTCATATGCACACACTGCAGTCTTGAACTGAGCAATCCTAAGTCAGCAAGGCGCTGCATAGGTCGCTTACCATGAAGCTTGATGCCTTCTTCAACCTCATGAGCCGTTTCATGAATATGCATTTGTACCATTGCGTTCATGTCGGCAGAGAGCTGAGCAATTTTTTCAATGGGTGCATCAGATACGGTATAGGGCGCATGGGGGCCAAAAGCAATATCTACCAGTTCGGCTTGTTTAAACTGCTCGTATACAGCCAGTCCCTTACTAAAGTACTCATCATGGTTTTGTGCCCAGCTGGTGGGAAAGTCCATGATAGGGAAGGTAATTTGTGCGCGGATATTAGCATCAATAGCTACTTGTGCTGCGGTATCAGGAAAGAAATACATGTCACTGTAAGTAGTGGTGCCGCAGCGTAGCATTTCAGCAATAGCCAGTTTAGTGCCATCACGAACAAAATCATCACACACACAGGCTGCTTCAGCAGGCCAAATGTGATCGTTGAGCCAGGTCATTAATGCCAGGTCATCAGCTTTTCCCCTGAATAAGGTCATGGCAGCATGACCATGGGCATTGATCAGTCCTGGAATGACTGCGTGAGCCGTTAAGTCATGATTATGCTTGGCCTGTAGCTGTTGTTTGGCTTCAGTGGTTGGCATAATGGCGGTGATTTTACCATTGGTAATGGCCACTGAGTGATCTTCCAGAATATCTTGGCTAGCATTGACGGGAATAACCCAGCCAGCATGAATGAGGGTGTCGACCTGTTGAGTTGACTCAGACATAAATCACTTATTACCTTTCCTTAAAGTTATTTGGCGAGTATATAACGAATGATAAATGCTTTTCGAGGTTAGGTAGATAATTAATAAAAACCGGCGGGTTCTGTACTGTTAATCCCCATAACAACCAGTAAAGAAAGGAGCATTTGTGTACGATGTGATTAAGTGGTGTGGAGACCACTTACAGTTATTGGATCAGCGGAAGCTACCTGTCCAACAAGAATATTATTTATGCTATCGAGTGACTGATGTCATTGAGGCTATCAAATTAATGGTCGTCAGAGGGGCTCCTGCTATTGGCATTACTGCAGCCTATGGCGCTGTGCTGGCTGCAAGGCAATATAATGCAGCTGAATTGTTAAGCTCTCTAGATTTACTCGCGCAAGCCAGACCAACCGCTATTAATTTGCATTGGGCCGTTGAGCGAATAAAAAAGCGGGTTATTGATCACCAGGGAAGTCAATTAGATGAATGTTTGCTTGCAGAGGCAAACGAAATTTTTCAGCAAGAAATCACTGCTAACGAGCAAATGGCTGCTTATGGTGCTGAATTGATAGCCCAGTCTAATGCACCTTGTAATATTCTGACCCATTGTAATACTGGCCGCCTGGCCACAGGAGGAAGTGGTACCGCATTAGGGGTGATTTGTCGTGCTTATCAGCAAGGATTGATTAATCAATTGTTTGTTGATGAAACCCGTCCTTGGCTGCAAGGCTCTCGACTTACTTGTTGGGAGTTACAGCAAGCAGATATTCCTTTTCAGCTTAATGTTGATGGTGCTGCTGCACATTTAATCAAAACAGAAAAGGTAAGCTGGGTAATAGTTGGAGCCGATCGTATAACAGCCAATGGCGATGTAGCTAATAAAATTGGTACTTATAGTTTGGCTGTGCTGGCACGTTATCATCAGGCTAAGTTGATGGTGGTTGCCCCATTGTCAACCTGTGACTTATCCATGGCGAGTGGTAGTGATATCCCATTAGAATATCGAGAAGCAACTGAGTTATGTTATTTAGCTGAACGGCAGTTGGCGCCAGATAGCGTGGCTGTCAATAACCCCGTTTTTGATATTACCCCGGCTGAACTGGTGGACTTTATTGTGACTGAACAAGGTGTTGTGGCTAATCCAACAGTAGAAAAATTGAAAAAGTTGTTTGAGGCTCGTGCTGTTTAAAATTATTACTGGCCAGTCACTTCTGAAGAAACGATAAAAAGTCTGCAAATCATAGAGTTAGCCCGCTGCTATTGAATATACAGCGGCTACGATTTGAGGTATACTTGGCGTCCATTTCTTATTGTTGAAAAACCGTTTTGTCATTTATCAAGCCAAGACTTTTTATACTTATTTCTAAACAGTGCCGATGCCTGATCCTTATGTCGTTACAGGCGCAGTTGGCTTTTAGCTTGTATTCAAAATTAAGGAACGTATTCCATAATGGGTGAAATTGCCAAAGAAGTCCTTCCAGTCAATATCGAAGATGAACTGAAGCAGTCCTATTTGGATTATGCGATGAGTGTAATTGTGGGGCGTGCCTTACCAGATGTTCGGGATGGCTTGAAGCCGGTTCATCGCCGTGTGTTATTTGCCATGGGCGAGCTAAGCAATGACTGGAACAAACCGTATAAAAAATCTGCTCGGGTGGTGGGTGATGTCATTGGTAAATACCACCCTCATGGTGACTCTGCTGTATACGACACGATTGTCCGATTAGCGCAGCCTTTTTCAATGCGCTACACCCTGGTGGATGGGCAAGGGAACTTTGGTTCTGTTGATGGTGACTCGGCAGCAGCCATGCGTTATACCGAAATTCGCATGGAAAAAATCTCCCATGACATCATGGCGGATCTTGAAAAAGAAACCGTTGATTTTGTACCTAACTATGACGGTTCTGAGCAGATTCCAGTTGTAATGCCTACTCGGATTCCTAACCTGTTGGTTAATGGTTCGTCAGGTATTGCTGTAGGTATGGCGACCAATATTCCACCTCATAACCTCAATGAAGTGGTTAATGCCTGCCTAGCGCTAATAGAAAACCCAGAGCTAGATATTGATGGCTTAATGGAGTATGTCCCTGGCCCAGACTTTCCTACGGGAGCCACCATTAATGGCCGTGCGGGCATTTTACAGGCTTACCGTACGGGGCGGGGGCGTATTTATGTACGGGCTAAAGCTGATATTGAAGTTGATGAAAAGAAAAATAAACAAACCATTATCATCACTGAAATTCCTTACCAATTAAATAAAGCCCGACTGATTGAGCGCATAGCAGAGTTAGTTAAAGAGAAAAAAATTGAAGGTATCACCGAAATCCGTGATGAGTCGGATAAAGATGGTATGCGAGTAGTTATTGAGCTGCGTCGTGGTGAAGTAGGTGAGGTAATCTTAAATAATCTATATGCCCAAACCCAGCTTGAGTCGGTATTTGGGATAAATATGGTAGCGCTGGTTGATGGCCAGCCGAAGCTGTTAAACCTGAAAGAAATTCTAGAAGCCTTTGTTCGTCATCGTCGAGAAGTTGTTACTCGTCGTACAGTCTATGAGCTGCGTAAAGCCAGAGAGCGCGGCCACATCTTAGAAGGACAAGCGGTTGCGCTATCCAATATTGATCCGGTTATTCAACTTATAAAAGAGTCCCCTACACCAGCAGAGGCCAAAGAGAAATTAATTAATACGCCTTGGCAGGCAGGATTGGTATTGTCCATGTTGGATAAGGCTGGAGCTGACTCCTGTCGTCCGGATGAACTACCAGCTCAATACGGCTTGCGTGATGGACATTATTACTTATCACCTGTTCAAGCCCAAGCTATTTTAGACCTTCGTTTGCACAAGTTGACGGGTCTTGAGCATGATAAGCTGCTGGAAGAGTACAAGCAGTTGCTGGATAAGATTGCTGAACTTGGTTTGATTCTGGCCAGTCCTGAGCGCTTGTTGGAAGTCATTCGTGAAGAGTTGGAAGTGATCAAGGAAAATTATGGTGATGAGCGCCGGACGGTGATCACTAGCTCTCGCCAGGATTTAACCGTTGAGGATTTAATCACCGAAGAAGACATGGTGGTGACAATTTCTCATGGTGGTTACGCTAAAACCACACCACTAGACACTTATCAAGCACAGCGACGGGGTGGTCGAGGTAAATCTGCCAGTGGGGTTAAAGATGAAGACTTTATTGAGCACTTGTTAGTGGCTAACACCCATACCCAAATTCTGTGCTTCTCAACCAGAGGAAAAGTCTACTGGCTGAAAGTGTATGAAATTCCTCAAGCAACCCGTACTTCCCGTGGTCGTCCAGTTAATAATATTTTGCCGCTAGAAGAAGGTGAACGGATTTCTACTATTTTGCCAGTTGAAGAGTATAACGATGGCCACTTTGTCTTTATGGCAACCTCTAAAGGTACAGTGAAGAAAACGCCATTGGAGCAGTTCAGTCGCCCTCGCTCTTCAGGGTTAATTGCAGTAGACCTAGATGATGATGACCATCTAGTGGCAGCTGCTATTACTGATGGTGAAAGAGATGCCATGTTATTCAGTAGTGCGGGTAAAGCCATTCGCTTTAAAGAAGCTGATGTGCGAGCAATGGGCAGAACTGCCCGTGGTGTGCGTGGAATTAAACTGCAAGAAGGCCAGCAAGTTATTTCATTGATTATTCCTGGCGAGACTGGCCAAGTACTAACGGCCAGTGAAAATGGTTATGGTAAACGTACCCGCCTGGAAGACTTCCCTGTTTATGGTAGAGGTGGTCAGGGCGTTATTGCCATGCAAAGCAATGAGCGGAATGGCTTGCTAGTGGGTGCCACGTTGGTCGATGACGGTGATGAAATGATGCTGATCTCTGATCAAGGCACTTTAGTGAGAACCCGAGTAGATGAAATTTCGATTTTAAGTCGAAATACTCAGGGTGTTCGCTTAATTAAACTAGCGGGTGATGAGCACTTGGTGGGTATTGAGCGAGTCGCTGAGCCTGGAGAAGTGATTGAGGATGATGAAGCCGCTGATGATGTGATTGATGCTGATACGACTGATGAAGCGGCAAGCCCTGAAGATGACTTGCCAGCAGTCGATGAATAACTGCTAACTACGATTAAATAAAGGGCCAGGCATTCTGGCCCTTTATATTTGAGTTGACCATAAGTTAATTGGGTAATAACAAAAAAGTGCTTGGGTGTTTACCTGCTGAGGAGTAATACGTTTATGAGCCGTGCTTTTAATTTTTGCTCAGGTCCAGCCACGATGCCTGAGGCAGTTTTGGCGCAGGCACAACAGGAACTGTTGGATTGGCAGGGAAGAGGGGTTTCAGTGATGGAGGTGAGCCATCGCAGCCCTGAGTTTGTTACTGTGGTCGAAGAAGCAGAGCAAGACTTGCGTGAGTTAATGGCAATACCTGATGACTATGCGGTTTTATTCATGCAAGGTGGAGCAACAGCTCAGTTTGCAACGATTCCAATGAATTTACTGGGTAGCAAGCAGCAAATGGATTATGTGGACACTGGCGTGTGGTCGCAAAAAGCGAGTAAAGAAGCTGCTCGTTATGGAAAGGTAAATATTGTTGCTTCTGCTAAAGAAAATAACTACAGCAAAATCCCTGAAATGGCTGAGTGGCAACTTCACCCGCAAGCAGCTTACCTCCACTATACCCCTAACGAGACTATTAATGGTGTTGAATTTGCCTGGGTACCAGAAACAGGTGAAGTACCCTTAGTAGCGGATATGTCATCCTCTATCCTTTCTAGGCCCATTGATGTTAATCGATTTGGCTTAATTTATGCCGGAGCACAGAAAAATATTGGGCCTGCGGGTTTAGTGGTTGTTATTGTCAAAAAATCCCTGCTTGGTAATGCATTGCCTATTACACCTTCGATAATGAATTATGAGCAAGTTGCCAAGCAACAGTCTATGTTAAATACGCCGCCGAGCTTTGCAATTTATTTGGCAGGATTAGTATTTAAATGGCTGAAACAGCAAGGGGGGGTAGCTGCAATGGAAGCACTTAATCAGCGTAAAGCAGAAAAGCTTTATCAATTTATTGATCAAAGCAGTTTTTATCAGAACCCCGTAGACGTCAGCTGCCGCTCTTGGATGAATATTCCATTTACCCTGGCTGATGATAAGCTGGATAAACAGTTTTTAGTCGAAGCAGAAGCAAACCAGTTATTAAATTTAAAAGGCCACCGACTGGTAGGCGGAATGCGCGCTAGCCTTTATAATGCAATCCCTGAGCAGGCTGTTGATGCCCTCATTGAGTTTATGAAAGACTTTGAGCAACGTTGTGGTTAACCATTATGTCTGAAGAATCAGCAAAAAATTTAAAAGCATTGCGTGAAAAAATAGATGATATTGATCATAAAATCTTAACTTTGATTAGTGAGCGTGCTAATTGTGCTCAGCAAGTGGCTGAGGTTAAGAAGACATTTGATGCGGATGCTTTTTTTTACCGACCAGAACGGGAGGCTCAAGTATTACGCAGTGTAATGGATAGTAACCAGGGGCCATTAAATGATGAAGAAATGGCTCGGTTATTTCGTGAAATTATGTCTGCCTGTTTGGCTTTGGAGCAACCAGTTAAAGTGGCTTATTTAGGTCCTGAAGGCACCTTTACTCAAGCCGCTGCCCTAAAGCATTTTGGTCACTCGGCTATTAGTATTCCAATGTCTGCTATTGATGAAGTATTTCGAGAAGTAGAAGCGGGTGCCGTTAATTATGGTGTAGTGCCGGTTGAAAACTCCACTGAAGGGGTGATAAATCACACACTAGACAGCTTTATTGACTCACCTTTGCAAATATGTGGTGAAGTTGAATTAAGAATTCATCATCATTTACTTATTTCTGATACGACGAAAAAAGACAAGATCTCTCGTATTTATTCTCATGCTCAGTCATTTGCCCAGTGTCGTAAGTGGTTGGATTCTCATTATCCTCATGCAGAGCGAATAGCGGTTAACAGTAATGCAGAAGCAGCTAAGCGAATTAAGTCGGAGTGGCACTCTGCTGCAATTGCTGGAGATATGGCGGCAGAATTATATGGTTTGGAAAAAATTTCAGAAAAAATAGAAGATCGCCCAGATAACTCAACTCGGTTTTTAATTATTGGTAACCAAGCAGTACCTGCCAGCGGTGATGATAAAACCTCTATTGTAGTCGCTATGCGTAATCAGCCAGGAGCACTTCATGCCTTGCTTGAGCCATTCCATACCCATAATGTGGATTTAACTCGAGTGGAAACTCGTCCTTCAACCAGTGGCACTTGGAATTACGTCTTTTTTATCGACTTTATTGGGCATGTTGATAATGATGATGTAAGTAAAGTATTGACTGAGGTAGGTAGCCGAGCATCTGAGCTGAAGGTGTTAGGGGCTTATCCAAAAGGAGTTTTATAAAACAGATATACCCTTCACCTAGCGTATAAACATAATTAAGGAAGTGAACTCATGGTATGTGATGTGGAAGTGTTAACCAGATTGGGGGTGCGTGCGATTCAACCCTACCAGCCAGGCAAGCCCATTGATGAGTTAGCTCGTGAGCTTGGCTTAGAGTCTGCCAATATTATTAAACTGGCCAGTAATGAAAACCCATTAGGTCCATCGCCAAAAGTATTGGTGGCAATTGAATCTGCAGCTACAGAACTGAGCCGTTACCCTGATGGTAATGGCTTTGTTTTAAAGCATGCTCTCGCTGAAAAATATGGTATTCAACAAGAGCAAGTTACACTGGGTAATGGTTCTAATGATGTGTTGGAGCTGATTGCTCGGGCATTTGCAGGGCCGGGCGATGAAGTAATTTTTTCTGAGTATGCCTTTGTGGTTTACCCTCATGCAACCAAAGCAGTAGAGGCTACACCTGTAGTTGTTCCTGCTGTTAACTGGGGGCACGACTTAACAGCCATGGCCAATGCAGTGACGGATAAAACCAAACTAGTTTTTGTTGCTAACCCTAATAATCCAACGGGCACTTGGTTTAGTAAAGAAGCGCTTGAGGCTTTTTTAGGTATGATTCCAAACCAGGTGATTGTAGTACTGGATGAAGCCTACATAGAGTATGTTGAGGATCCTAATTTTCCAAATGGATTGGATTACTTGAGCCAGTATCCTAATTTGGTGGTTACCCGTACTTTCTCAAAAGCCTATGGTTTAGCAGGATTAAGGGTGGGTTACAGCCTTTCATCACCAGCTATTGCTGATATTTTGAACCGTCTTCGTCAAGCATTTAATGTAAATAGCCTGGCACTTGTCGCAGCCGTGGCTGCGCTATCTGACCATCAGTACTTGGTTGACTCAATTGCTATTAACCAGCAAGGTATGGCGCAACTAGAGTCTGGTTTTTCTGAACTGGGGTTAAACTATATCCCGTCAAAAGGCAATTTTATTGCGGTGGAAGTGGGAACACAAAGCCAGACTATTTATCAGCAGTTGTTGGCTGCGGGAGTTATCGTTCGCCCAGTAGCAAATTATCAGATGCCCAACCATTTAAGAGTGAGTATTGGCTTGCCTGAGGAAAACCAGCGGCTGTTAACGGTGCTTAAGCAGCTGGTTGCTGCTTGACATCTGTTTTTGTTGGTTCTTTTACTGATTTAGTAAGTTTAACTTTAGTTATCAGCCAAAGCGCTGGCTTTATCCCTTTATTTTATGAATAAATCCGTAACTCTATCAGAGTCAGTTGTACTCATTGTTGGTTTGGGCCTGATTGGTGGCTCGGTTGCCAAAGCCGCTAAAGCTAATCAAATATGCCGCCAGGTGATTGCTTATGACTGTGATGATCAAGCACTGAAATTAGCCAAAGCAAAAGATATTATTGACGACTACTGTCTTGATTTGTCAGTGGCAGTTGCACAAGCTGACTTGATTGTGTTGGCTGTGCCTATTTTGAGTATGGAAAGTATTTTTGTAGCCATTAAAGACTGTGATCTTGCTGATAAAATAATCACCGATGTCGGTAGTGTTAAAAATAATGTGTTGACTGCGATGATGCAGGTTTTTGGTGAGCTGCTTCCTCAATATATTCCTGGGCATCCCATTGCGGGGTCGGAGCAAAGTGGGGTGATGGCGGCTAAAGCAGATTTATTTGCAGATCATAAAGTCATTTTAACGCCCCATGCTTTTTCAAATAAGCAAGCAATGGCAGTTGTTTCTTCACTGTGGGAAAGGATGGGGGCAGAAGTTTTATTGATGGATGTTCAGCGACATGATGAAGTGCTAGCAGTGACTAGTCATCTTCCTCATTTGTTGGCATTTTCCCTGGTTGATACCTTGGCTACTGAGCGAGATAATCAGGAAATTTTTCGTTATGCGGCAGGTGGCTTCAGAGATTTTACTCGCATTGCTGCCAGTGATCCCACTATGTGGCATGATATTTTTGTAGCCAATAAAACAGCCGTTCTCCAAGCACTCAATGATTTCACTGACGGCCTTGAAAAACTGAAAGTGGCCGTTCAAACAGGAAACAGCCAATATATGAAAGGTGTTTTTACTCGAGCTAAAGTGGCCCGAGAGCATTTTTCTAAAGTGTTGGCACGAAAAGCATATCTAGAACCTATGAAGCAACAAAGTCTCGTTTATTGTTCAAAGCCAGCTAATTGTGTAACTGGCACTATCCGTGTACCTGGAGACAAGTCCATTTCCCACCGCTCGATTATTTTGGGCTCACTTGCAGAGGGAACAACTCAAGTCAGTGGTTTTTTAGAAGGCGAAGATAGCCTTGCTACTTTGCAAGCATTTCGTGATATGGGAGTAGTGATAGAAGGTCCGCATCAAGGTAAGGTGACGATTAATGGGGTGGGGCTTCATGGCTTGAAGCCTGCGCCAGGCCCTCTGTATTTAGGGAATTCTGGAACGGCCATGCGACTGTTTGCTGGTTTAATGGCAGCGCAGCCTTTTAATGTCACCTTGACAGGGGATGAGTCTTTATCAAAACGGCCAATGGAGCGAGTGGGTAAGCCACTCAGATCAATGGGGGCAGTGATTAATACAGAGGCGGGTGGCACCCCACCGTTAAAAATCAGTGGTGGCCAGCAGCTAAAAGGTATTAAGTATGATATGCCAATGGCCAGTGCCCAGGTTAAGTCCTGTTTGCTATTGGCTGGTATGTATGCTGACGGTGTGACAGAAGTGACTGAGCCTGCACCGACTCGAGACCATACTGAGCGTATGCTGCAAGGTTTTGGCTACCCAGTGGAAGTGGCGGGCGACAGCATTCGTATATCAGGTGGAGGCAAGCTGTGTGCGGCAGATATTGAAGTGCCTTCTGATATTTCTTCAGCTGCGTTTTTTATGGTAGCTGCTTCCATAACACCGGATTCAGACTTACTGCTTGAACATGTTGGAATCAACCCAACTCGAATTGGTGTAATTAATATTTTAAAAGCTATGGGGGCTGATTTAACCCTGAAAAATGAACGGATGGTGGGTGGTGAGCCTGTTGCAGATATTCAAGTGAAATATGCAAAACTTAAGGGAATTGAAATACCCCAAGATCAGGTACCACTCGCAATTGATGAGTTCCCAGTATTGTTTGTTGCTGCTGCTTGTGCAGATGGAACAACCATACTGCGTGGCGCTGAAGAGCTAAGAGTCAAAGAAAGTGATCGAATTCAAGCAATGGCTGATGGTTTGCAAGCCTTAGGGGTAAACGCCACAACACTGCCTGATGGTATTGAAATTGTTGGAGGAACAATTAGTGGTGGTGAGGTGAATAGCTTGGGTGATCATCGGATTGCAATGGCATTTGCTGTGGCTGGACTGGTTGCACAAGATGCAATCATGATAAAAGATTGTGCAAATGTGGCTACCTCTTTTCCAAACTTTATTGAGTTGGCCCAAACATCTGGTTTTAACCTGACTGTTGAAGGCTAACTAATGACAGATATGTTTTTTACCAAAGTGCCTGTCATAACGATAGATGGGCCCAGTGGCTCAGGAAAAGGCACAATAGCTTCACTGTTAGCTAATCAACTTGGTTGGCACTTATTAGATAGTGGTTCTTTATACCGTTTAACTGCATTGGCTGCTCAAATTCATGGAGTAGACCTTGCAGACGAGGATAACTTAAAGGTGTTGGCTGCACATTTGGATGTGCAATTTGTTGCTGCTACAGAAAGTGAGCCTGCAAAAATTATCTTAGAAGGTGAGCGGGTTGAGCGGGCAATACGCGCTGAAGATATTAGCCTGTTGGCATCACAAGTTGCGGCAATTACGCAAGTTAGACAAGCACTATTGGAGCGTCAACGGGCTTTTGCTGAAGCACCAGGCTTGGTCTCTGATGGGCGCGATATGGGTACAGTTGTATTTCCCAAGGCGCCGTTAAAAATTTATCTCACCGCATCAGCCGAGGTTCGTGCTGAAAGGCGCTTTAAGCAATTGAAAGAGTCTGGTTTTAGTGCTAACATTGATCAGATTTTAGAAGATATTTGTGCTCGAGATGAGCGCGATATGAAGCGAGTATCTGCTCCATTAAAGCCTGCAGAAGACGCTATTATAATTGATACGTCGCGGCTGACTGTTACTGAAGTTGTAACAAAAGTGATGGCTGAAGTGGAAGCGAGGGGCTTGTAAAGGTTTATACAATAGCTTTACCGGGGGCGGTAGTAAGGATTCCAGCAATACTTACTACCGCCTTATATTTTTAATTACCCCGTATTAGCTGGAAATGCGGTTTGTCATCCAGTTTATCTAACCATTTTTTTGTGCTGGGAGATACAGATGACATTATCAATTGATCTATGTAGGAATGAGTATGAGCGAAAGCTTTGCCGAACTATTTGAAGAAAGTTTAAAAGAATTAGACATGAAACCAGGTTCCATTATCAGTGGAATCGTGGTTGATATTGATAGCGACTGGGTAACAGTCCATGCTGGCTTGAAGTCTGAAGGTGTTATTCCTAAAGAGCAGTTTCTTAATGAAAGCGGTGAGTTAGCCATTCAGGTAGGTGATGAAGTCCAAGTGGCTTTAGACACTGTAGAAGATGGATTTGGTGAGACTCGATTATCCCGTGAAAAAGCCAAGCGAGCAGAAGCCTGGACTGAGCTGGAAGCAGCTTACGAAGCAGAAAATATTGTTAAAGGTATTATTAACGGCAAAGTTAAAGGCGGCTTTACGGTTGACATTAATACCATTCGCGCCTTCCTACCTGGCTCATTAGTTGATGTTAGACCTGTCCGTGATACAGCTCACCTTGAAGGCAAAGAGCTTGATTTCAAGGTGATCAAGCTGGACCAGAAGCGCAACAATGTTGTTGTTTCTCGCCGTAGTGTTCTGGAAGCAGAAAACAGTGCTGAGCGTGAAGCATTACTTGAGTCTTTACAAGAAGGCCAAGAAGTTAAAGGTATTGTTAAGAACCTGACTGACTACGGTGCTTTCGTTGACCTAGGTGGTGTTGATGGCTTATTACATATCACTGATATGGCTTGGAAGCGCATTAAGCATCCTAGCGAAATCGTCAACGTGGGTGACGAAATCCTGGTTAAAGTATTGAAATTCGACCGTGATCGCAACCGTGTTTCACTAGGTCTTAAGCAGCTGGGTGAAGATCCATGGGTTGCTGTTAAGAATCGTTTCCCAGAAGGTGCTCGTACCTCTGGCCGCGTAACTAACTTAACAGACTACGGTTGTTTCGTTGAACTTGAAGAAGGTGTTGAAGGTTTAGTTCACGTATCAGAAATGGACTGGACTAACAAAAACATCCACCCATCAAAAGTAGTTCAATTGGGTGATGAAGTTGAAGTTCAAGTACTAGATATCGACGAAGAGCGTCGTCGTATTTCCTTGGGTATCAAGCAGTGTAAAGTTAACCCATGGGAAGAGTTTTCTACCAAGAACAACAAAGGTGACAAAGTTAAAGGTAACATTAAGTCAATCACTGACTTTGGTATCTTTATTGGTCTTGAAGGTGCAATTGATGGTTTGGTGCACTTGTCTGATATTTCTTGGAGCGAGCCAGGTGAAGAAGCCGTTCGTAAGTACAAGAAAGGTGAAGAAATTGAGACTGTTATCCTGTCTATCGATCCAGAGCGTGAGCGTATTTCCTTAGGTGTCAAGCAACTTGAAGAAGATCCATTTGCTTCTTATGCAAGCCTGCATGAAAAAGGCTCTATCGTAAAAGGTGTGATTAAAGAAGTGACTGCTAAAGCAGCGGTTATCACTTTAGCTAATGAAGTAGAAGGTACTCTGAAAGCTTCTGAAATTAGCCGTGATCGAATTGAAGATGCGACTAATGTCTTAAAAGAAGGTGAAGAGCTTGATGCTAAAATCATTAGCATTGACCGTAAAAACCGTGTAATCAGTCTGTCAATTAAGGCAAAAGATGAAGCGGATGAAAAAGCGGCATTAAAAGAGTTGCGTAAACAAGAGTTGGAAGCTTCAGGTCCAACTACAATTGGTGACTTGATTAAAGCTCAAATGGATGGTGGCAAAGAATAATAACTCCTTGCTACGATAAAAAAGGCGACCAATAGGTCGCCTTTTTTGTTTGTGACACTATTATATCTTCTTAATAATCAGGAGCTTACTTGCTAATCAAGAACTGGTTAGCTATTTTTAGTCCGATGGCAGTAAATGGCTAAAAAAATTGAGCAAACTCATTTTTATGTAATCTATAAAGACAAGTGGCATATTAGTAAACACAGGCTATGATAAATACGGCATTTGTCATTTTACTGCTACCTATTTGCCATTATAATTCTGACTAATAATGTGGTCTTATGTGGGTCAAGAGCTAAATGTTGGTTAAATTACTAAATTACTTGAAGTGGGCTGGCTGGCTAGTGTTATTTGTTATTTTATTGCTAGCGGGGGTCGAGTTTATTGGCGCTAACCAACAAGAAATCAGCATCAGCTTTTTGGGTTATTCGTTAGAGCAGATCAAGCTGTCAGTAATACTGATAGTCGTATTTATTGTTGGTGCGGTGATGGGACTAATCTCAGCGGCTGTATTGCTTATTGTACTACAACTGAAAAACAAGCAGTTAAAGTCAAAGTTGAAGCGTAGAGATGATGAAATTCAAAAGCTTCGCACCAGCTCGCTATAAAGGTTAATCTTTGAACGATACGGTTTATTTGGTTGGTTTTTTTTGCGCAATTGCCATTGGGTTTTGGTTAGGGCGTCGAGATAAGCGCAAAAAAGTTAGAAAGTCAAAGGAGCGGCTGTCTAAAGAGTATTTTATTGGCTTAAATTACTTGTTGAATGAGCAAACTAATGAAGCAATTGATACTTTTATTAAAGCACTAGAAACCAATCCAGATAGCCAAGAAACATTCGACACTTGCATTGCATTAGGGAGGTTGTTTTGTAAGCGAGGTGAAGTTGATCGAGCAATTAGGGTTCATCAAAGTCTATTAGCACGGCCAAGCCTCACTAAAAAGCAGTCCTTAATGGTTCAGTTGGAGCTATCACGAGACTATTACTCGGCTGGATTGTTGGACAGATCTGAGGGTTTGCTGACACAACTGGTTGAAGTCAATGCCGGTTTTCAAGTCGAAGCGCTAGAGTTATTACTTGCAATTTATCAGCAAGAAAAAGAATGGCTTTTAGCTATTGAAATTGGGAAGAAATTATTAAAGAATAATGTGGTCAGCTACTCAAATTTGGTCGCTCACTTTTATTGTGAGTTAGCTGAAGAGCAAGTAGCTAAGTCTAATACAACTGAAGGTAGGGAATACTTAAAACAAGCGTTGAAGTATAACAAACAGTGTGTACGAGCAAGCTTAGTTTTAGGAAAGCTTGAATACAGTCAAGGGAATTTAAAAGAATCATTAAAGGCATTACAAAAAATATATAATCAGGACCCAAATTATATATCAGAGTCTGTTCCACTTTTAGAAGAGTTACGCTTAGAACAGTCAGGCTCTGTACAAAAGTCTGTAAATAGTTACTTGCAGAAGTGTTTAAAGGATTACCCGTCAGTAGCTATAGTTTTATCACTAGCAAAAGAAATAGAAATGAAACAGGGTGCTAAAGATGCTGGCAAGTTTATAGCAGAACAACTTGCAAGACGCCCTTCATTAAGAGGCTTAAATCAGCTAATTGATATCCATATTGGTATCGCTGAGGGAAAGTCAAAAAAGAATCTAGGATTGTTAAGGGAACTAACAAGGAAACTCTCCGATGGAAAGCCACTCTACCGCTGCATTAACTGCGGCTTCTCAGGTCAAGAACTACATTGGCAATGTCCGAGCTGTCAACACTGGGGTGAAGTTAAACCCATTCATGGTGTTGAGGGGCAGTGAATTTACAGTCTTCTAAAGTAATACAGAGATATCTTGTAAATTATGATATCGCTGTACTCGCAATGAGTAAAAAAATTTAGAGTAATAAATATAAGACTATATTTTGATTCATAGTTGATCATTTGAAGTATGTATTAACTACAACAAGAAACATAGACTTATATTTTAGTGAAAATAAATAGTAGCTGATGTAGAGATAGTTGAAGATTAAATAAAAGATCAAAGCTATATTCACATCACAAGTTACTTTTAATAGAGAAGTTTCATTAATTTTTCATTCTAATTGCCTGTTTTTAATGTTGTTAAAACCAAAAATAACTTCGGGAGGAAAGTTATTGTGGCGGTAGCGTGGAAAATTGGTTAAAGGTGAAAGATGAGTGTACCAAGTTATTTGCATCAAAAGAAAGAAGTTGATCTTATAGAATTGATCGGAGTATTTTATAAGTATAAATATACAGTATTTATATCAATAGCAGTTTCTTTATTATTTGGTTTAGTGTATATATCATTTAGAACTCCTATATATAAAGCAGAAGTAATTATTAGTGAGCCACTAAAATCACAAATAATAGAGTTAGAAATAGAAAATATATATAAAGTAACAGCAGAAGATGTATTCTTGTCACTAAAAAATGCATTAAAAAATAATAAATATTTATTGGAATTTTATACAATAAATGAGAGTGTATTTAATGGGTATAAAATAGATTCAGAAAATAATATTGAGTTTGAGTTGATAAAAATAGCAAGAAAATGGAAATTGATTAATGAAGTTGACAATAATAATGAGCCAAATCGAATAGTTAATTATATCATTAAATATCCTAAAGGGGTAGAAGGACATATATTGTTAAATAATTATATTAACTTTGTTGCGAATAAAGAAAGAGAAATAGTTATTGATGAGTTTGATAAAATGCTAGAAGTCGAGATAGATAAAATTTCTGGAAAAATAAAATCAAACAAAATTGCATATGATATAAAAAAACAATTAAATATGGGGCATTTAAGCGAAGCAATTATAATAGCGAAGAAAATTGGAATAGATAAGCCTTATTTTCTAAATAATAAATCTGAAGTAGGAACTGGCAATATTCTAAAAGCTGAAATAAATAATAACAACCCATTATATTATAGAGGGTATGATGCATTAGAAGCAGAAAAAAAAGTATTGATGGAAAGAAAGAATGAAAAGAAATTTTTTCCAAAAATCATTGAATTAGAGAGCAAGTTGTCATTATTAAAAAATAAAAAAATCAATACTGACAAGATTCAAGTAGTTAATTGGATACAGAAAGCATATAGATCAAATGAAGAGCTACAGCCAAATAAAATAACATTGATTCTATTGTTTGTTGGGGTTGGAGTAATAATTGGTTTATTTATTGTTTTAGTTAAATTCATGATTGTAATAGAAAAAACAAAAAATAGATAATAATAAATATACTTTGCTATAAGTAATGTTAGTACAATTGTGAGAATAATATGTTTAATGATAAAGATATACTTATCACTGGGGGAACCGGTTCATTTGGAAAAAAATATGTTAAAACAATTATTGAACGTTATCAACCTAACAGGCTAATTGTTTTTTCAAGAGATGAGCTTAAACAGTATGAGATGGAGCAGCAGTATAATGATCCCTGTATGCGTTATTTTATTGGAGATGTCCGTGACAAAGAACGCTTAAAGCAAGCAATGAGGGGAGTCAATTTTGTGATCCATGCAGCAGCGTTAAAACAAGTCCCCGCAGCAGAATATAACCCGGTTGAGTGTATAAAAACAAATATTCATGGGGCTGAAAATGTAATTAATGCTGTTCTAGAAAATAATGTTGAAAAAGTAATAGCACTTTCAACGGATAAAGCTGCTCATCCTATCAACCTATATGGTGCAACAAAACTTGCTTCTGATAAATTATTTGTAGCAGCAAATAATATGGCAGGTAGACATAAAACACGATTCAGTGTAGTTAGATATGGGAATGTAGTTGGGTCTCGAGGATCTGTAGTTCCATTGTTTAAGAAGTTAATACAACAAGAGGTAAAAGCACTTCCAATTACTGACCATAGAATGACTAGATTTTGGATTACGTTACAACAAGGTGTTGATTTTGTTTTAAAGAATTTTGAACGAATGAATGGTGGTGAGATTTTTGTACCAAAAATTCCTTCTATACGGATTAGTGATTTAGCCAAAGCAATGGCACCAAATATAGAGCATAAAATTATTGGGGTCAGACCAGGTGAAAAATTACATGAAATTATGTGTCCTGCTGATGATTCTCATTTAACACTTGAATTTGAAGACCATTACGTATTACGCCCTACAATAAAATTCACAGGAAGAGTAAATGGATTTAAAATTAATGAGTGTGGTGAAAAAGGACTTCCTGTGAAACAAGGCTTTGAGTATAACTCTGGAACAAATGAAAAATTTTTATCTATAGAAGAAATAATAGAGTTTAATAAAATGGCGGGGATATACTAAGGGTATAATCACGATAAAAGGGCTAATATGATACCTTATGGTAAACAGACTATTAATCAAAGTGATATTGACTCTGTAGTTAAAGTACTAAAATCTGATTTTCTTACGCAGGGGCCAATGGTTCCTTTATTTGAATGTGCTATTGCAGAGAAAGTAGATGTAAATCACGCTGTTGCTGTAAATAGCGCTACTTCTGCATTACATTTAGCATGTTTAGCTTTAAATGTTGGAAAAGGAGATGTTGTCTGGACATCACCCATTACTTTTGTAGCATCAGCAAACTGTGCTTTGTATTGTGGTGCATCAGTTGACTTCATTGATATTGATCCAAAAACATTTAATATATGTCATATAAAATTAGAAAAAAAACTACAAGAGGCTGAGTTAGAGGGGAAAATTCCAAAGGTTATAATTCCTGTTCATATGTGCGGTACATCTTGTGATATGGAGGTAATTTACCAATTAAGTAAACGGTTTGGTTTTCATATTGTTGAGGATGCTTCACATGCCATTGGGGGGTATTATCAAGGAAACCCTATAGGAAGTTGTAAATACAGTGATATTACAATATTTAGCTTTCATCCAGTTAAAATTATTACTACGGCTGAAGGTGGCATGGCAGTAACAGCTTGCTCAGATCTAGCCGAGAAAATGATTTTACTACGAAATCATGGAATTACTCGTGATACAGAACAGATGACACACGAGTCTGATGGGCCATGGTATTACCAACAAATATCACTTGGTTTTAACTATAGGATGACAGATATACAAGCTGCACTTGGTTTAAGTCAGTTAGGTCGACTAGATGAATTTGTGGAAGATAGGAATAAGCTAGCAACAAGATATAAAGTTATGTTAGATTCGTTGCCAGTTTCACCACAATATATACTAAAAAATAATTACTCTAGTTTTCATTTATACGTTATTCGTATAGAGCTAAATAAAACGGATCTAACCTATCGAGAAATATTTGAAAGGCTTCGAGTGAAAGGTATTGGAGTTAATGTTCACTATATACCGATTCACACACAGCCTTTTTATAAAATGAAGGGGTTTAAGAAAGGTGACTTTCCCTCTGCTGAAGCATATTACGAAAACGCAATTAGTTTACCTATTTTTCACTATATGAGTCAAGAACAGCAAAATAAGGTTGTAAAAACATTACAGGACATTTTAGATTGAATATTGCAATCATTCCAGCCAGAGGTGGTAGTAAACGTATAAAAAATAAAAATATAAAAATATTTTGTGGGAAGCCAATAATTGCCTATTCAATTGAAGCAGCACAAGTAAGTAACTGTTTTGAAAAAGTGATTGTTTCAACTGACAGTGAAGAAATAGCAAATGTGGCGCGAGCTGCAGGAGCTGAAATACCATTTGCAAGGCCGGAATATATTTCAGATGATTATGCAGACACAATTTCAGTGATTAAGCATGCAGTAGAATTTTATAAAGAAAAAAATCAGTTTTTTGATAATGTGTGCTGTATATATGCAACAGCTCCTTTTGTTACTGGTGAAATAATATATAAAGGTTTAATAAATTTAAAAAATAGTAACAGTGATTATGCAATAACAGTTACAGATTTTTCGTTTCCTATTCAACGGGCAATAAAAATTACTGAACAAGGTCGAATTAAAATGATTCAACCAGATCATTACCAAACGCGTTCACAGGATCTGATAAAGACATATCATGATGCTGGGCAACTCTATTGGGGGAAAAGTGATGCTTTTTTAGAAAAAAAACCAATTTTTTCTGAATCTACAGTCCCTATAATATTACCAAGAAATCAGGTTCAAGACATTGATACAGAAGATGACTGGGTTGAAGCTGAATTTAAATATAAATTGATAAATAATGTATAATTTATAGTTTATGTAGGTAGCCATGACAGCATTTAAGACAGAACAAGAAGATTTTTGGTTTGGTGAGTTTGGTGATAAATATATTACTAGAAATGATGAAAATAAATATTTATCAAGTAATATTTCATTGTTTTCAAAAATTTTAAGTAAAACTAAGCAAGTTACATCTGTAGTTGAGTTCGGCTGTAATATAGGTTTGAATTTAAAAGCTATAGATCAACTAACCAATAATATTAGATTAATAGGAATAGAAATAAATCACTCGGCAGTTGAAAAATTAAAATCTTGGAAGAAAGCTGAAGTTTTAGAAGGGTCAATTTTAGACTATGAAAGTAAGGAAAAGTTTGATTTTTGCCTTACAAAAGGTGTTCTGATACATATGAACCCAGAATATTTAAGTAAAGTGTACGATAAGTTATACTATTTTAGTAAAAAATATATATGCATTTGTGAATACTATAATCCTACTCCAGTCTCATTATCTTATAGAGGTCATAATGAAAGACTTTTTAAAAGAGATTTTGCTAGTGAAATGTTGGATCGTTTTTCAGATCTAGAGTTAGTGGATTATGGTTTTTGCTACCATAGAGATAGTAATTATCCTCAGGACGATATAACTTGGTTTTTGCTAAAAAAACATGAGATTTGAAAGTGATAAAATATTGTACAAAGTGCTTAATGCCAGATACAAAACCTGATTTGTTATTCAATGAAGGAATATGCAATGCGTGCATTAACTATGATACCCGTGAAAGAATAGATTGGGATCAAAGAAAGAAAGAGTTAATACAAATTATTGATAAATACAAAAATAATAACAAATGGGATTGTATTATACCTGTAAGTGGTGGAAAAGATAGTACTTATCAGGTAATTCAGTTACTTAAACTAGGAGTTAATCCTCTTTGTGTAACATCGACTACCTGTGATTTATCAGACATTGGTAGACGTAATATTGAAAATATCAAAAATCTTGGTGTTGATTATGTTGAGTTTTCACCTAATCCTATTATTAGAAGAAAATTAAATCATATAGGTTTAACTCAAGTAGGTGATATTTCATGGCCAGAACATGTAGGTATTTTTACAATACCTGTAAGAGCAGCTGTACAATATAATGTCCCTCTGATAATTTGGGGCGAGAATTCACAAAATGAATACGGTGGACCCGCTTCTGCTGTTGAGAATAATACACTGGATAGAAGCTGGTTGGAAGAGTTTGGTGGACTTCTAGGATTAAGGGTTAGTGATGTTGTAGGTATAGATGGAATAGAACAAAAACACTTGGTTGCTTATACCTATCCAAGTAACGAAGAGCTAACAGCAGTAGGTGTGACAGGACTATTTCTCGGATATTACATCCCATGGGATGGATATAGTAATGCTTTATTGGCTCAAGCATATGGTTTTGAAACACTTCACCAGGTTGTTGAAGGTTCCGTTGTGAACTATGAAAATCTTGATAATTATCAAACAGGTATTCATGATTATTTTAAATATTTGAAATTTGGTTTTGGACGAGCAACAGATATAATATGTTTACATATAAGACGAGGAAGAGTTAGTAGAGAAGATGGACTTCAGATTGTCCAAAAAAATGATGGTAAATTTCCTTGGACTTATCTAGGTAAGTCACTTGAAGATATACTAAAACCATTAAATATATCGCTTGATCAATTTATTGAAATTTGTGATCAGTTTACAAATAAAAAAATATTTAAAATAGATAGAAGAGGTATCTTAGTAAAAGATAATGAGGGCAATTTAATAAAAATGAATTATGATAATATATGAAACCTATGATCATAGACTATGGGGTTGGAAATCTGACCTCAGTCAAGTCTGCTATAGAAAGATGTGGTTATGAAATTTTTATTTCTAATGACGTATCTGATCTTTTAAAAGCATCCCATGTAATATTACCTGGCGTTGGGGCATTTTCTGTAGCAATGATCAGTTTAAAAGAAAATGGTTGGGTTGAAGCTTTAGAAGATGAAGTCATTAAATATCAAGTTCCTTTGCTAGGAATTTGTTTAGGCATGCAACTACTTGCTTCAACAAGTGAAGAAGGAGTGCTTGAAGATAAAATAAAAGGTTTGGATTATATACCTGGAGAAGTAAAAAAATTAAAGCCGAAGTGTAATAAAGAAAGAGTTCCCCATGTAGGTTGGAGTGAAGTCCAGTTTGCTAGTAAATCAGATATTTTTTCAAATATTAAAAATAATACAGACTTCTATTTTGTTCATAGCTATCATTTTGAACCTGAGTCAGAAAAGCATATAGTGTCCACTACAGAGTATTGTGGGGGCTTTTGTTCAGCAGTCAGTAAAGATAATGTTTACGGAGTTCAATTTCATCCAGAAAAGAGCTCAAAAAATGGAATTAATATATTAACTAATTTTTTGGAGATAAAATAAGTTGTGCTAAAAGTTCGTATTATGCCAACTTTGTTATGGAAAGACTTTAGTTTAGTTAAAGGAATTTCTTTTAACTCAAACAGAAGAGTTGGGGCATTACTTCCTTCAATAAAAGTGTATTCAGTAAGAGATGTAGATGAATTAATTTTTTTAGATATTACTGCAACAGAACAGAATCGATTAGCTGATGTAGAAACTATTAAAGATATTTCAAAGGAAGTATTTGTTCCTTTTACAGTTGGGGGAGGAATAAAAAAAGCAGTAGATATAAAAAATATTCTGTTAGCTGGTGCAGATAAAGTTACTATTAATACAGAAAATTATAAAAATAATAATATAATAGAAGAAGGAGCTAAAATATTTGGCTCTCAGTGTATTGTAGCAAGCATTGATTTTAAACGAGTAAATGGCAAACCCCTTTGTGTCAGTCATGCTGGTACTAAAATTGAGCCTATTGAGGTTACACAATGGGCAAAAACTGTTGAAAATATGGGTGCTGGAGAAATACTATTAACCTCTGTTGATAAAGATGGAAGGATGGATGGTTTTGATTATGAGATTGTTAGTGAAGTAACTAGTTTAGTAAATATACCAGTCATTGCTTCTGGTGGCGCGGGTTGTGCTCAAGATATATATGAGGTAATAAAAAAAGGAGAGGCTTCAGCTATTGCTGCTGCGAGTATTTTTCATTTTACAGAACAAACACCTCAAGAAATAAAAGAGTATTTATATACTAAAGGAATAAATGTAAGAAGGTGAACGTAGTATTTCGTGCTGATGCATCCAACAAAATTGGATTTGGACATATTATGAGATGTTTGACATTGGCTAGACATTTCGAAGAACTAGGGGCTAGTATATATTTTTTTTGTCGAGTTATTCCCGATAACCTAACAAAAAAAATTATACAAAAAGGCTATCACTTAAAGTTAATTACAACAAAATTAAGTATTAGCTACATTGAGAGCTTTTCAAAAAGAAAAATAAAAAATGCTAAGATGGTATCGTTTCCGTATAACGAATGGTTAGATATATCTTGGAAGCAAGATTTTAATAGTAGTATTCTATATTTAAAAGATATTGGTGACGTTGAAATTGTTGTTGTTGACTCATATAGTATTGACTTTCGTTGGGAGAAAATGATATCTCAGCATGTTAATTATTTGGTAGTAATTGATGATCTTGCTAATAGAACTCACTATTGTAATTTACTTATAGATCAAACATTAGGTTGTACAGAAAAAAAATATTTAAATTTGGTTCCTAAAACTTGTTCCTTCCTTTTAGGAAGTGACTATGTGATTTTACGTTCCGAATTTATAGATTATAGAGAAAAGTCAATAAAAAGACGTAGATCTAAAGATAGTATTAACAATATTCTAATTAATTTTGGAGGAGTTGATCCTGACTTTATTACGAGAAAAATACTAGAACTCCTGGGTAAAATTGAAGATACAACGATAAAGAGTATAGATATAGTTATAGGTCGGGATTCAAAATCTTATAAAAAAATTAAACAACTAAGTCAATCGCTTCCTTATAATATAAATATATATTCTGATATAGGTAATATGGCTGAAATTATGTCAAATGCTGACTTAGCAATAGGAGGAGTTGGTAGTTCTGCATGGGAGCGCTGTTGTTTAGGTATACCATCAATACTAGTAGTTTGTGCTGAAAATCAATTGAATAATGCTAAAAAATTGGTTTCTATAGATGCCGCTGATATTTTATCATATTCTACAGAAATATCTGATTTTCATAAAGATGAATTATATAAACTTATAAGCGACGTATCAAAGTTGAAGGAAAATGGGTTAATTGCATCAAAACTATGTGATGGAATTGGGGTAAGTAGAATAATAAATTTTTTGCTACCTAGAAAATCGAAAGATAATAAATATATTAAGATACGACCAGTCACAATAAAGGATAAAGAACTAATCTATAGCTGGCAAACATTACCGAGTACAAGAAAATATTCTCGTAATCCAGATATACCAGACTATGAAGAGCATTCTATTTGGTTTGAAAATAAGATAAAAGAAACAAATAATTATTTTTACATTATTCTACATAAAGAAACGCCATCAGGTGTAGTCAGATTAGATTCCATTGAAAAAACTGAATATTTAAATATTGATATAAAAAATCAATTATATGAGATATCTGTTTATGTTAGTGATGATCAATATGGTAAAGGATTAGCTAGTATCGCAATTTCTAAGATTGAAAGCTTAATTCCAAAATCAACAATCATGGCATATGTATCAAAAAAAAATATAGCTTCTCAAAAATTATTTGAAAAATCAGGGTATAAAAAGATTCGAGAATCAATGTATATAAAATACACAATATAATAAATATATTATGAAAAATAAAAATCCATATATTTGTATTAATAATAGAAAAATAGGAAGAGACTATTTACCCTATATAATTGCAGAGTTGTCTGCAAATCACAATGGTAAAATTGAAAATGCATTTAAAATAATTGAAGCAGCAAAATATTCTGGCGCTGACGCAGTAAAACTACAAAGCTATACAGCCGATACCATTACTTTGAATTGTGATTCAGAAGATTTTATTATTAAAGATGGGCTATGGGCAGGCCAGACTTTGTATGAATTATATAAATCAGCTCATATGCCATGGGATTGGCATAAGCCGCTGTTTGAACATGCCAGTGATTTAGGAATAACGATATTCAGCTCTCCATTTGATCAGAGTGCTGTTGACTTATTAGAGGACTTGAATACACCCGCATATAAAATAGCTTCTTTTGAAGTCATTGATTTAGCATTAGTAAAGTATATTGCTGGTACTGGAAAACCAATGATAATTTCAACTGGTATGGCAAATATAAATGAAATACAAGAAGCTATTACTACCGCTTACGAAGGTGGTTGTAAAGAACTTGCTATTTTACATTGTGTAAGTGGATATCCTGCACCAGCAGAAGATTATAATTTATCGGTTGTTCCGGATATGATTAATAAATTTGGATTGGTGACGGGCTTATCAGATCATACTTCTGATAGTATTACTGCAATTGCTAGTATTGCAATGGGAGCATCAATAGTAGAAAAGCATGTTACGCTTGATCGTAATGGAGGTGGGCCTGATGATAGTTTTTCAATTGAACCTGAAGAGTTAGCAGAACTCTGTATGAACACTAAAAAGGCTTGGAATTCTATAGGTTGTGTTGACTACAGTATAAAACATAGTGAGCAAGATAATATCAAATTTAGGCGATCTATTTATTTTGTAAAGGAAATGAGAAAAGGAGATAAAATAACACCTGACAGTATTCGTTGTGTACGACCAGGTTATGGATTAGCCCCTAAGTTTTTCAGTAAGATTATTGGCAAAAAAGTTGCTTGTGATATAGAAAAAAATACACCAGCAACTAAAAATAGAGTTATATTTGAATAATTTTAATGGTTTATTTAAATAATTATTCTAGATTTTTTATAGTAATATTGTTTATAAATATACTGTATATATTTTCTAGTTATCTTGATATAGAAACAGGCCATCCCTATTATACATCAGAAAAGGAAGTATGGTCAGTAATCGAAATCATCATCATAATCCTTCTATATGTAACATTAAGCTGGTTTTTTTTTAAAATTATTCCTAATTTTTATAGAATAAAAATCGTAAAAAGAAATCATATTAGATATATATTGCTATCAGCAATAGTGATTAACATAATATATATTCTGACTATAAGTAAAAATATTAGATATTTAGAAGGAGGTGTTCATAATAATATATTGTTATTCATTCTATATAATATAGTGAATTATTTATATGGCTTAATAGCAATTAAAGAAAAGTATAAAATAGAGAGCAATGATTGCTATCATAATAAATTTATATTTTATGTATGGATTGCCTCTTGGGTTTTAACTATAGATGGACTAGCATCAGCACTGACAATATTTTGCTTTATAGTAGTAATTAAAGGTAAGAAAGCATTGTTCTTTACAGCTATGATCTCTTTAATACTGCTTGTTTATGCATTGGCAGTTAAATTTGGAAATATAAAAAATATTAATTTATATACATTTGCTTTATGGGTGATAGGTAGATTTTTAATTAGTACAGAGCAACTATTTACTGCAATAATGGAACCCAATAAACTTGGAGGAATAGTTGAAAATTGGAATATTATTTATGATCAAGCAAATTATGTATTAAATAAACTATTAAATATAGATAGTAATTGGGAATACAAGTCCTACTCTGAGTATTTGTATTATAAGCTGTACGGAGAAAAAGGTGGAGGAGCAAGCCCCGGGGTGATTTTATCTGGATATTTGTTAGGTGGGATAATCTTTGGTCCTATCATTGTTTTTCTATCATTTTTACCAGCATATTTGTATATTCAGTCGTTAGAAAAAAAAGTTGGATATATAAAATGTTTGGTTTTGGTTTTTATTATGAAACCAGCAATAAGTGATTTACCAGGAGTACTATCGATTTTATCAATAGCATTATTATACTATTTATTAGTATGTATTGTAGGTATTATTGATTTTAAATATGAAGTGAGTCGCTCACGCACTTCGTTTATTACTCCTACTCTATCAAAAAAATTAGTATCTCCTAGTTAAAGTTAGTAACCCAAAAAAAAGATCTCAAAAGATAGTTAGATGAATCATCTCTTCAGAAGATAGAAAAAGAAAAACTACGTCGCTGAATGGAGAATATATGCTATTGGAGTCCGATTGAGTTAGCTTGATGTAACAACTATAAATTTATGGTAAATGGGACAAATAGTCAATTACTTGGAATATTTGCTTCGAGCACTTCGATATCATTATTCCAGTGATAATTATCAATTAATACTTCTTTCAATACTCTATATTTTATAGTGTTTGGAAGGAATATTATAAATTGATATCGGATGAATATTTTGTAATCAAGGATTGGGTTATGATAGTTGACAATAAGGAGAATATTCCTTTTCCGCGTGTATTGAGAGTAGAGCCTGCAAGTCAGTGTAACTTGGCATGCATACATTGCCCACAACAACAGTAGACATTCAACGTGGATTAATGAGCGATAAGGTATTTGATAGGGTATTAGAAGAACTACGAGTGCATAAAAATTTAATTAAGGTTATAGTTTTATATCATGGTGGCGAACCACTATTGAATCGAAATTTTCATAAAATGGTTTCTGAAATAAGAGCTAGTGATGATTTCTTTTTTATTAAGACAGTTTCTAATGGGATGGTGTTAACAAAAAAACTCCGAGGAAATGATTGGCAGAGTGATTGATATTATTGAGTTTTCGTTAAGCGGAATTTCAACTATAGAGACTCAGCTTATTCGAAAAAAAGTAATACTCGTTGTGTTATTAACAATATTTACTTGAATTAAAATCAATTTGCTTAACAACAAGACTAGAAGTATATATTGCTACGATCAAATTTTAAGAGAGCTTGGTCAAGTTACCAATAATGATGCTGGGCCCGTACCGGACTCTATTAAAAAAGAATTTGATGGCCTCGGTTTAGATGGTTTTAAACCAATGTATGCTGTTCAATGGCCTCATATAAAAAGTACTAAATATGACATATTAAAAACGAGTGACCTGATTTAGATGAATGTGGTCATATTATTAATACCATTATAGTTCTAGCAGATGGTGCAGTTGTCCCTTGTTACTATGATCTTAGCAGTAACCAGGTGATGGATAATATTAAGGACCTACCACTGGCTAATATATGGAATAGTCAAAAGTATAAAAATTTACAACATTCAATAATGACAAGATAATACATTTCAGTTTGTTCGAACTGTGCAGTTGTGATACCAAAAAAATACTTAATTCCTAAATGGAAAATGGTCAGGGAAACTGCATTATAAGCAGTGAATATCATAACCTTTTTTCCCTATATATCAGTCAATCTAGATATATAATGATCAATTACTAGAATTCTAAAGAGTATCCACTTTAAAATTTTCGAGTTAAATTATTTTGTATTGTTATTTTTCTTAAATTTAAATAAAATATCTATGTTGATGCATTGTGAAATATATGAGTAGGATTCTCAAAATAACTGTTAATAAATTTATTGTGTAAGTACTATAAATGAATAAATATTTTTATGCCTATAAAAAATATGCTTCAGAACCAGCATATTTTCCCTATCGATCTGATTGGAACTCCGGATCGACGGTGTATTTGTTTATTAAGTCATTATTTAAATTATCATATTTTTTGTTAAAAGAATATTATCATTATTTAAACTCAGCACCAATGGAGATGAACAAATATTCCGCACTTGTTGGAACGAAAAACAATCAGCGATCATTTAGTCTACTCAAGTCAACGATTACTAGTATCGAGCCTATCGGATTTCATAACTACAAAGCCAATAAACAAATTAGTTTTTACAAGTGTTATGTAACTGGGCTAAAATCATTGGGTACAGCTTTTTATTATTGCTTTGTAAAACGCGGGAAATATAGAGCAATGGTAGCAAAAACGCTAAATTTTTTTATTATTGCTAATGGGCGATTTGATATTGATGTTACTGCTATTCCAAAGAAAAAATATTTGTTTATTTTTAGTGAGTACTCAGTTTATATAAACAAAATAGTTGAAGCTATGAAAAAACAAGGTTTTACGATAGTATATTTACCACACTCTAGAATGCCTAAGCAACATAGGCCATTTTTTTCGGATATTGTTTTTTTAGATTCGTCCGATAGAGGTAATGCTATTTACAATGGTTGTAATATCTATTTCATTGATAAACTTAATGAGATTTTAATATGTGGCTGTGAAACTAGTGGTATATTGCGTCCACCATCAGTATTGATCTGCTTGAATGTTCTTGATTCATTAAAAACTTCGTCCTCAGTAATCAGATTTGTTAGTAATATTTTTACAAATAAGATAGTAACAGTTAGGTTTCATCCCTCTGAAAAATTTCGTACGTTTAAGAGATTTTTGCTACGAATTATAAGTCGGAAAAAATTTAGTATTGACACTTCAACTCTATCCGAAAGCTTATCGTTAGGGACTTTAGTGATTGCTGGCAAGAGTGGTGTGTTGGTTGATGCACTATCTCGAGGATTGAAGGTGTACAGCTGGATTTCTACTGAAGAAATTTGTGGTTATTTTTCATTACAGCCGGAAAGTGTTTTACCATTAGAAGCATTAAGTATTAATCATCTTGAAGAGCTGGACAATATATTATTAACAGACCCTTTCGTGGATAATTCAGGACTTAAGAAAAAGCTCAAGAGTTTAGCAATTATCTAATTTCTAAGCTAGTAGGTAAATTAGGTCCTTTAATAACAATTACAACCCAATGTTTTTTAGGGCTATTTTTTTTAAGAGCGATAAGAAAGTGATTGCTATCTGTTTAATCAATGAATAACTTAATATTCGATGACAGATTTTTTCATATTTAGTGTAGGGCCGTTGGAGTGGAAATTATGTTTGGCACAATATCTCATTTGATTAAGGAGATGCTAGAGTCTGTGAGACGCTCTGTTTTACGCGCCAAAATCAAACCATCAACAAAGGCAGCTGCCATACAAGAGCATTTGCGGTGTGCTGGTTACTATGTCATTAATGATTATTGGTCACAAGAGAAATGCGCTGAAGCTAGAACAGAGATAGATGCTCTTTTGCTTGATGCAAAGACAACAAAAAAATGGACAGATGATCACCAATCTGACACACGTTTTTTTTATGCGGAACAAATGGGTGGAGTGTTCTTAGACTTTCTTAATGATGAGTTAATTGAGGAGGTACGACTTTGTCATTCTGGGAGAGTAAATAGTGAGAAAGTGATAATGGCTGCGAAACTAGTTCATCGAGAAGGAAATCACGGTTCCGGTGGTGGCTGGCACAGAGATTCACCCCATACTCCACAATTCAAGGCATTGATGTATCTTACTGATGTCAACAAAGATAATGGCCCATTTGAATATATTACAGGGAGTCAGAAGAGTTCTCAGTCTATCATGGATCTAATTAAAGGCTATGCACGCCCTAATCAATATAGATTTACTAACTCTGAAATTAGTGGCATCAAAAACACTGTCACTCTACCTAAAGTCTTCACTGGTAAGGCTGGAACATTGGTTATATTTGATTCTAAAGGTGTTCATAGAGGGGTCCCAATTGAAGCTGGCAAACGATATGCAATCACTCTTTATTGCAGTGATGGCGGGCCTCTCTTGTTGCACTAAACAATAGTACATGATGTTGTAAAAATTTACTTGGCCACGATAGTAAACGATATTGATCACACCAAGATAAAAGCAAGATTACCACAAAGCAACGGCATCTGTGAGCGGTTCCATAAAATGATCTTAACGGAGTTCTATCAAGTTATTTTTAGAAAAAAATCTACACTACTCTTGACAAACTACACACAACACCAAACCTCATACTGGATTAGTTGTATATGAATAAAGTCCGGTTGTCGCCCTCGATCATATTATTATTTGGGCGCGTAACTTTTGTTGGATTGAAACCACTTTCATTAATTCTCTCAGTACATATTGCGTCACCCACAGAGATAGTGTTATTTACTTTTATCCTTGCTTCTCTCCCAATGGTTACGGCACTAGCATCAATTCCTGTACATAAGGATCTTTATAGCTCACCAAATGGACAGAAAGACAGTTCCTCGAAAGTTTTTTTGAACTATTTATCAGCAATTTTAGTTCTTTTGCTCATGCTTTGTATTTTGTTGGGTTCGATATCGGTTCTCTACTGCTACCAATCGGGAATTAATATGAACCTTTCAGTGGTGATGGTTATTCTTTGCATGATGGATAAAATACTCGATGAAATTATGCGCTGGTGTGAATTTACCAAGCAATTCAAAAATTGGTTTTTGTGGGGCATCATTAGGAACTGTTGGTGTTTACTATTTGTCTTTTCGCTCTTGCTCCTTTCAGCTGAAGAGGCGCTAGTCGTTTCAATTATTATTGGATTCATGATTTTTACCTTGTCTGTATGGCAATGCTTTGGCTTTAGTGTTGCAGGTATCAACCTGATTAAAGGTATTAGTTTGATTTCTAGATCAAAAGACTATTATGTCGCTAGTTTTTTTACTGGGGCAGTAAAGAATTCAGACAAATTATTGGCCAGCCTACTTCTCCCTAGTGTATCCCCCTATCTTGTTTCCACATCAATGATTGTTGGAGGCGGATATTTGTTGTTTGATGCATTGATTATCGCTCCTAGACGAAAGTTACTAGCTAATCGGCCCGTGATATTTGTTAGAGTTATTTTTAAGCAGTTTAGATTTAAAATGTTATTAGCACTATGCGTAAGTTTGTTGTGCTTTATGATGACATTCGTCCTTAGCCCAGAAATTGGAGTATGGGCCAGAGTTGTGCTTTTAGTGACGTTTAGTGTTCTTGCCGGAACCTGTTTAAGCCTTTTTCAAGATGCCTTTTTTTGGAAAGAATCATACAGGCGATTTAAGGCCTTCTATTTTAAGCAAGTTCTATATTTTATTATAATAGTTGCTAGTGGATATGTTTCATTTTATGCTTTGGAAATAGAGTTTTATTATCCATTTTTTGTCTCTATTTTGTCATCATTAGTATGTTTGTTTAGTTTTTTTCCAATTTTTAACTTAAAGGTTAACGACCAATTGGTAAAACCATATGGGGCTTCAGGATGAATTTTGCACAATATAATTACTACATCTGGCTTGATCAAATTTGCAGTTGGTTTGGTGCTGATAACAAGCAGATTAATAAGGCCCTTGATATTGGGTCTGGAAATGGGGCTTTTTTGTCGGGCTTAGTGCAAAAAGGTCTAATCGAGCATGGCTACGGTGTAGATATGAAAACAGTCACGCCTCAATACGAATCATTGAAATATTTTTCTAGAGACCTAACGTCTCCAAGTTTTTCTGAGGGAATCCCTGTATGTGAAGTCGTGTTTTTTATGAACATGTTTCACTTGCTGTCAGATATAACTGAGGTTCAGAAATATTTAGGCGCGTGTGATTCCGAGAATCTTATAATGGCAATCCCAACCAAGCCGGCACTGGATATGTTTGAAAACAGACACCCAAACATAAACTCACCTGATCGTGACGTCAATGAATTTCTCGAAACAACGGGCTATGGAGTGTATAAATCCTGCGAACTTGTTTCACACTACTACTTAAAAAATCCATTAAAAGTCCTTATCGGTGGTAAGGCAGAGTTTTTGGCCAAAAAAATTGAAGGCATGAGCAAGAAAAAGTATTACATCTTGATCTGGTCAAAAAAAAGCACCTAACATTACCTTTAAAATTTAAATCTTTGATTGAGTTTTAACTGTGTCAACACAACCGAAACTTGAGGCCTCTTATAAAGGCTTGGTCCCCATCCTTCAAACGGAGATCACTTTATTGGCACAAAAAGCCAACAAACTCGTCAAGCTCAATCTTAGAACTGGCAATGTTGTACCCGTCACAACCATACCAGGCTCCCTAAAAACAAAAATATTTAGAACCAACTACTTTACAAGATCCATGTTCAGAAGAAGTGTTTTATGGGGAAATATCACTGATGATGGAGCAACAATATTTAGTACTAGAGATGGGATATTTCGCCTGAATGATGACAACAACTGTATATGTGAACTTGACTATGAACCAAAAAAATATTTTTTGGATACAACTATATGTAAAAACGTAAAGGGTTTTGAAAATGCTATATATGCAGGTGATTATTTTTCAAACCCGGACATGAAACCTGTTTCAATTTGGCGAAGAATGTCTGGAAACTGGGAAATTGTTCATACATTTCCCGAGAAAATCATGAATCACATACACGCGATTGTACCAGACAATTATAACCATTGTGTATGGATTCTGACAGGAGACTTTGATAATGGCCCGACGATTTGGAAAGCTGAAGAAAATTTTTCCAAAGTTACTCAATTCTTTTCTCCTGAGCAGAAGTATAGAGCTTGCTGGTTAAAATATTCCTACGACAAAATAATTTGGGCAACAGACACTCAATTATCAAAGAATGCGGTTTATCGCTGTGTTGACTTGCAGGGTAGTAAAGACGAGGAATTAATTGTAGAAATTCCTGGCAGTAGTATATATTTTTCAAAAATAAATGGTTATCATTTTTTTTCCACCACCCTTGAGCCGGAAAGAGCAAGTAGAAAGAATCTATTAGCATGGTTTGATACTAAACCTGCACCAGTCTTAGCTAAAGATGGAGCTGGCATATATGTGCTTTGTTCAGACGACTCAGTCGTAGAAATTTTAAGAACCGAGTGTGGAGGATTACCTCTACGTATTTTTGAATACCCAACATTTAAATTTCCAAATGTAGTTGGTAAAGCTGATTTCTTGTGTGCATATGGAAGAAATGTAAAGCACTTCAATGACAGTCTTATAATTTATAAGTTGCCTAACTGAATTATCTAAATTTTTTGTCATATTTTGAAATAAGGAGGGGAAATGGATTTTACCCGAAGTGATAGATTTAGAAGAAAAGAGCTGATATCAGTTATCATACCTGTTTATAACGAAGAGAATAATATTGAGAGAGCTTACTTAGCAGTTTGTAAGGTTTTTACTGATGATCTTAATAATAATTATGATTTTGAGATTATTTTTACTGACAATCATAGTACTGATGCAACCTATGAAAAAATAAAAAATATAACCGCTACAGATAAAAGAGTTCGTGTTGCTCGTTTTACAAAAAACTTTGGTTTTAATAAGTCCCTTTTGACGGGATACAGACTAGCAAAGGGAGATGCAGCAATACAGTTAGACTGTGATCTTCAAGATCCACCAGCATTATTCGTGCAATTAATAGAATACTGGAAAAAGGGGCATGATGTTGTAGTTGGTATTAGAACAAAGAGACCTGAGGGACGTATATTACAGGGTGCAAGGAAAATTTTTTACCGTTTTCTTATGCAAATTTCTGAAGATAACCTCATTGCAGATGGTGGTGACTTTCGTCTGATTTCTCGAGAAATTCTCGATCAACTAGTCACTATTCATGATGCTACGCCTTATGTGAGAGGGTTAATTTCGTCAATTGCTGCCAATCAAATTGGTATTCCCTATACTCGAAAATCAAGAGAGCACGATAAAAGTAAATTCCCTCTAGTAAAATTATTTTCATTGGCTATTGATGGTGTTGTCAACCACTCTACCGTTCCTTTGAGGCTAGCATCATACTTGGGCTTCTTTGTTGCTATTGTAACGGCTTGTTTAGCATCAATCTACTTGCTGGGACGAATAGCTTTTGGTTTCAACTGGCCTTCTGGTTTTGCCACGGAAGTGATATTAATCCTTTTTGGCATTTCATTAAATGCAATTTTTTTGGGGATTATTGGTGAATATATTAGTCGTATATACCAACAGCTCAAACAAAGGCCTATAACGATTATTGAGTCAGCTATAAATTTAAATGCCTTGCCAACAGCTAGAAGCCTAGAGGAATAATGGGAGAAAGGTATGGGTGGGACAAAAAATTATAATGATAAAGCAGAATTTGATGCATATAAAGACACTTACTCAAAGGATATAAATGAAGCAATTTCATTTATTGGTCAGGGGCAGGATTTTTTTACAAAAGTAAAAGCGGATTACTTACTGGACATTATTGATAATATACAAAATAGAGAGTCGCCTTTTAAGGTACTAGATGTTGGATGTGGACATGGCCTGATTCATCCGTATTTAAAATCCCGTAATACACTGATTAAGCTTCATGGAGTTGATATTGCTGGAGAAGTTATTGATATTGCACGTACTAATAACAATGATGTGATGTATAAAACTTATGACGGAAATACACTTCCTTATAAAGATAATGATTTTGATTTAGTCTTTGCAATTTGTGTTGTCCATCATGTACCTCCTTCTGAAAGAGAAACTTTTTTTTGTGAACTGAAAAGGGTGCTTAAGCCCGGAGGAGTACTTGTTATATTTGAGCATAACCCACTTAATCCAATTACATTAAAAGTCGTAAATAGTTGTGAGATGGATCGCGATGCAGTTTTGGTAAGACAGAGTAGTCTAAAAAAGCTATTACTCCGATGTGGTTATAAGTCATCATTTGGAATGTTCATATTGTTTACGCCATTTTCATCCTATTTCTTTCGTTGGTTGGATAAATTATTAGCCCGAATTCCATTCGGTGCTCAGTATTATGTTGTAGCTAAAAAAAGCTGATTTTTGAGGTTGTTAATCTAATAAAGGAGGGGGAATGAAGGCGGTTATATTAGCTGGTGGTTATGGTACTAGAATTAGCGAAGAATCTGAGTTTAGACCAAAACCGATGATTATGATCGGTGGAAAACCAATCCTTTGGCATATCATGAAAATTTATTCATCATATGAAATAAATGATTTTATTGTTTGTTGTGGTTATAAGGGATTTGTGGTTAAGGAGTACTTTGCAAATTATTTTCTTCATATGTCTGATGTCACATTCCGAATGGATGGCAATCAAATGGATGTGCATTACAAGCGTGCTGAACCATGGACAGTTACATTAGTTGACACTGGTGAAAATACAATGACTGGTGGACGTTTAAAAAGGGTTAGATCCTATTTGGAGGATGATGAAGCATTTTGCTTTACATATGGTGATGGTCTTAGTGATGTCAATATCAAAAAACTAATAGAGTTTCATAAATTACAGCAGACAATGGCAACGTTGACAGCGGTCTATCCTCCAGGGCGATTTGGAGCACTTGATATGTACGGTGGTAAAGTGAGAAGTTTTAAAGAAAAGCCTAAAGGTGATGGAAGTATGATCAATGGTGGCTTTTTTGTTCTATCTCCAAAGGTTTTAGGACTGATTGAAGGGGATGAGACTGTATGGGAAGAATATCCAATGGAGATTTTAGCACAACAAGGAGAAATGTCTGCCTATGAGCATCATGGTTTCTGGCAGCCAATGGACACATTGAGAGATAAAAAATACTTAGAAAATCTCTGGGATGGCGGCCAGGCGCCATGGAAATTATGGTAGATAAAGCGTTTTGGAATGGTAAGAAAGTATTAATCACAGGACATACGGGCTTCAAAGGCAGTTGGTTGACAGTTTGGCTTAAACACTATGGTGCAGAAATAATTGGCGTATCGCTAGGTATTCCAACAACTCCTTCTTTTTATGAAAAAGCCAAACTAGATGATGGAATAGTAAATATCTTTGCAGATATTAGAGATACTCAAAAAATTAAAGATATATTTAGTGAATTCAAACCTGAAATTGTTTTTCATCTAGCTGCTCAGTCTATAGTGAGACGTTCATACATAGATCCTGTTGATACTTATGGAACTAACGTAATGGGAACCTTAAGTGTTTTAGAAGGAATTCGTTGTATAAATACTGTTCGCTCTGCCATTATGGTGACAACAGACAAATGTTATGAGAATCAAGAATGGGCTTGGGGCTATCGGGAAATAGATCAGCTTGGTGGGTATGATCCCTATAGTAGTAGTAAGGGTGCAGCCGAGTTGTTAATAAGCTCTTATAGAAATAGTTTCTTTCCTAAAACACAGTATGATTCTCATCAGACAGGAATCGCTTCAGTACGGGCGGGTAATGTTATTGGTGGTGGAGACTGGGCTGAAGATAGGTTAATACCTGATATCATTTGTTCTTTGAGGAAAAATAGAGATATTATTTTGCGTAATCCATATGCCATTCGTCCTTGGCAACATGTTTTGGAGCCTCTTTCAGGTTATTTACTACTGGCAGAGAAACTATTTACTGAGGGAAATGATTTTTCAGAAGCATGGAATTTTGGCCCAAGAGATCAAGAAGCAAAAGAAGTACAATGGATTGTAGAAGCAATGGTAAAAATTTGGGATGAGCGAATTACTTGGTCAATAGATGCTGATAATCAACCTCATGAAGCATTTTATCTCAAATTAGATTGTTCAAAGGCTTTCTCTAAGCTGGGATGGGAGCCACAATGGAAGTTATTTGATGCAATTAAAAAAACAGTTGAATGGTATCAAGTTGAAGTTGAAGATGGTGATTTAAATTCTATAACACTTCAACAAATTAATGATTATATTAATCTTTAGGTGTGTCTAATGTTAGAAATTAGTAAGTGCGAAGTGTGTGGAAATAAAAATTTAGAATCTGTACTCGATTTGGGTGAACACCCGATGTGTGATGATTTGGTAAATGTTGGTGAAGATCGTCAGTGTGTGAATTATCCAATTGAAATAATGTTTTGTAATATTTGTCAAACGGCTCATCAGCGATTTCAGGTACCTAAGGCAAAACTTTTTCCTAGTAATTATCATTACCGTTCTCGGTTTACCGCTGATGTGCTTTCTGGAATGGTCAATCTTGTTGATGAGTGTGAACAGCGCTTTGGTGAATTGAAGAAAAAAGTAGTTTTAGATATTGGTTGTAATGATGGAAGCTTACTGAACTTTTTTAGAGACAAGGGAGGAATCACCGTTGGGGTTGAACCAACCGATGCCTGTTTGGATGCTATAGAACAAGGCCATTGTGCCTATAATCAATATCTTTCTGAGAAACTATCAGAGGAGATTTTGTTAAAACACGGATTTCCGAGTATTATTGTTTTTACTAATGTTTTTGCACATATAGAGAATTTGGCTGAGGTCATTTCATCATTGAAGAAGTTAGTGGGGCCTGAGACGACAATAGTGATTGAAAACCATTACTTAGGATCTGTCTTGAAAGGAAAGCAATTTGATACCTTCTACCATGAGCATCCGCGTACTTATAGTTATAGTTCATTCGTTTACATAGCAAAGTTACTTGGTATGGAGCTTGTTGATGTTGATTTTCCTGCTCGTTATGGCGGTAATATTAGAGTATATTTTAGTGTAGTAAGCGGACAAAAACCTGCTGTTTCTCCTGCTTGCATCGAAGTAAAAGAACAAGAGAAACATTTTTTTAGTAGCTTTACATTATTAAGCAGTAACATTGAAAACTGGCGTCAGAAAAAAAGAAATGAGATAGTAGATCTTGTAGGAAAATTTGGGAAATTAAAAGCTAAGGCTTTCCCTGGACGTGCAGCAATTTTGGTTAAATTATTAGAGCTAGATGATAACCATATATCCGCTGTGTATGAAAAGCCTGGTTCAATGAAAATTGGTACTTACTTGCCTGGTACCCGTATACCTATCCTGTCAGATAATGAGCTTTTTGATAGGTTAGAGTCTAGCACTCCAGTTTTAAACCTTGCCTGGCATATCTCTGCAGAAATACGTGAATATTTACTGGAGCATGGTTATTCGGGTCAAGTTATCGATATTTTAAGTGAAGAGGATTTTCAAGTACTGGATTAATAACTGCTAATGTCAAATATTATTCTTTCCTCAAGTTCGTTTCCTGAAAGTGTTGCGGTTATTGGAGGTGGGAGGTGGGCTAGAGTAATTTTAGGTGAGTTATGTAAATTAACTGCTAGTGATACCAATATATCTATTCATACACAACATAATACACTCAATGTAAAAAAGTGGCTAAGAGAAAAAAAATTAGAAAAACGAGTAAAACTATGTTCAAAATGGCCAACTTTTAATACTTCTCCAAGTGTAATGATTGTTGCGAATGCAGCTCGTGATCATTATTGCTCGGTGGAATACGCACTTTTATCAGGGGTTCCTGTGCTAGTTGAAAAGCCTGTGTCAAAAAGTGCTAACAAAGTGAAAAGCCTTATAAAGCTTGCTCAAAATTCTACAAGGACACTTGCTGCAGCACAGGTATTCTTATTTGCAAATTATATCCATAGATTTTGTAATAGGGTTAGTCATTTGGGTAAACCTGAGGGGTTGGAATTTCATTGGGTTGATCCAAAGAATGAAGAGCGATTTGGTGAAAATAAGCATTATGATAGAGGAGTTCCCGTTTTTGTTGACTGGATTCCACATATATTGCCAATTATAAAACTTTTTTTTCCAAAAGGAAAAGTTGATTTAACCGATTTAAAGGTACGTAAAGGAGGTGCTAAACTGACGTTGGGTTTGATGGCTGATGGTAGGCGCTGCTTAGTAAAGCTTGAAAGGAATGGACAAAAAAGGAAGCGCTATTTGAGCCTAGATATAGGTCAGGAAAAAGTTGAGCTTGATTTTTCCGAGGAGCCAGGCACGGTTACCTGGAGGGGAGAGCAGGTGTCCGCAGATCCTACTTGGAATTTTACTAAGAAACCATTATCCGCGATGCTGACAGCTTTCCTTCAAGCATCTACAACAGGCATTTTTGATGAACGATTAAATATAGAATCTGCTCTCCAAAGTTATGTGTTAATAGACTCTGTTAGGGATAAGTATTATCACCAGCTTTTTCCATGGGTTGAAAAAAAAATAACTGGTAATCAATCTGAAAATGATGAGGTTGATTATTCGCTTACTGAACTAGTCTCTGTGATGGAACCTATATATAATCAGGAACTTAAAAGTAGGATTTTAGCATTGAAGAGTATGGTGCTTGAATATGGGCTTGAGGTATCTTTAAAAAAACTTGGATTATTCGATGCTCTGCTTTGTTTAGACTAATTTTTTTCTTTACATTGGTTATGTTATTTGATTCAGTCAAATATTCAAAAGAATTAATAGTATTTGGTCTTGTTGGTTTGCTAAATACCTTTGGTTATTTTGTTTTATTTATAATATTAACTCTGTTGATTGAAGTTCCTCCAATTTATAGTGGTGTGATTTCATATTTAATTGCGGTGCTTATCTCTTATAAACTTCATGCAAGCTTGACTTTTAAGGGGAAAAGAAGTGAACGTACACCAGCTAGATTTGTTGTTACCAATATCATTATGTTAGTTCTTATATCACTGGTTAATCAGTCTGCAGGGCTTGAAGAACATCCTGTTATGGCAGCTTTGATTGTTTGTATTTTAATACCATTGGTTAGTTATATTTTGTTAAAGTTCTGGGCTTTTTCCTAAAATATAATGGGTATTTTACCAAAAGTGACAGGTATATTTCGATAATTGATTATTTAAAGGAGTAGCAAGGTGTTTTTTCGAAGTGCAGATAAAAATGATTTTTGCGTATTAGTTTTCTTCTTGGCTTTTTCTTCCAGCATTATATATTTATCACTTCAGGTTAGAAATACGTATGAAATGCGGGAGCTGGAGTGGTTTTACATTGTTAATTTTCTTTACCTGTCATTTGTTTTGGGTCAGCTCTCGTTACATATCTTTTCAAATAGTGTTTTATCTTTTATTGAAAAAAAAGTTTTTCCTTTACTTTTACTATTTTTACTATTACTGCCTGCCAGAGTATTTGACATATTGGGAGGGTGGTTCTTATGGGTTGATGATATATTGCTTTTAGGGTATTTTATTACGGTCGTTGCTTTTTTTATTAGTAATTTATTAAAAAATAGAGAGTTGATTTTTATTGCCCCTCTTCACTGTATATTTTCCTATTTATTAGCAATGGTATTCTTTGTTCTATTTAATAGGTATATGAGTGCTAATCTATTTGGGGCTGAGTATCTTGATCTTGGCTATTTACAGCATGATCCTTTAATGTTTTCTGCTTTATCAACGATGGTAGCAAAGTTCAATGTATCTTCATTAGGAATTGATGCTTTTGCGCCAATTAGTTATCATTTTTTTGCTTTAGCACTTATAGGAAAAATCTCACATTTATCTGAAGTTAGGTCTATATATGGTCTTTTTGTCACAACACAGGTCTTTTTCTTCCCTGTTTTCTTATTTGCACTAGTTGCTGTTTCAAGATACGTTTGTAAATACCTTTCTGCGGATATTTTTTGGTTGAAAAAAGGAGGAGCTGGATTATCATTACTATGGATTGCGGTTGCTTTTATTATTTTATCTTTAGTGGATTATATGGATCCATGGAAATCTTATATATCATCTGAAACAGCATATGTTGGTATTAGCCTTGCTTTTTTTTCTGTATTTGTAATGATTCACAATATAAAGAAACTTGCTGAAGATAAAATAATTCTATTATTTCTATTTATATCTGTTTTTATGGTGGTATTGACTAAACCACCCGTAGGTGTTTTTTTATTATTTTTTATTTCTTATCTGTATGCAAGATTATCTTATGGGCAAGCAAGATGGTTGGTAGCTAATGTTAAGGTTTTTGGAATTGGTTTTCTTGCTATTATTCTTGCATATCCTTTAGTAAATAACCCTTTTCAGTCACTGCAAGTGAGTCTGTTGAAGATGTTTAATTCTACAGCAACATATCCTGCAGTTGCCTTTGCTTTAAAAATGCTTCTTGGGCTATCACTTATATTTTTGGTTGTTTTTCTAAATCGTAATAGACTTGGCAAGTTGTTTATCGTTTGTGAATGTTTGATGCTTTTATCTATTTTATCCATTGCGATACCTTTAGTTGTAGATGTTGCTGGTGGTAGTGGGTATTATATTTTTCAACCTATATTGATGACTTCCGCGTTAGTGATGCTTTCTTCGTTGACTTTTTTGATGTTAAAACATTTTTCAGCTTCTTTGAATGGAATTAAATTGAACTTTGTTTTGCATACTACAGCATCTGTAATGCTTCTTATGACATTTTGGCTATTTTCATATCAGGTAGGCTATCAATATGACTTATTAAATCGCTATGCCAGTGGGCTTATTAATTCCATTGGAAATAGTGGAACAGATGGTTACACTGGTAATAATATAAATGTATACGTAGAAAGTACTAACCAGGGACGTTGGATAAAAAGTCTCCGAGAATTTTTACAGGATAATAATGTTGGATTGTCTAACACTATAACAGGGGTTTTTGTCGAGAAAGATTCCAATATCTTTTGGAAGTACGCTCCCAGCTGTAAGCTCGCACCTCTTTTTTTACCTGGGCTAGTTGGGCTTCCATTAGTTGGTGCTAGAGAGGATGCTGATCGTTGTTGGTATTGGCCAGAATATTATACAAAGTCCTTTGATGGGGATGATGTGTGTCAATTAATAGAAGGAGGGCCCCTTAAGCAGATAATCAGTGTTAGTGATAATTCTTTTTCAATTAAGGATTGTACCTAACTTAAAGGTGGTAAAGTTTACTGTGGTAATATCTACTGTTTTTATAATTTAAAAAGGAACTTGCTTGGCTTATATCCTTTGCATTGGGGGTTACTATAATTATGTTCAGGAATAATAGAATAAAATGATTGACCGCAATCAAATGGTTGTATCCGGTTCATTCTTTCAAATTACTACTTCTATGATTATATGTTTGTTAGTAATCTTTATGATTGCTATTTTTTTGAATGTATTTCAAAATCATATTTTTGATGAAATTGAAATACGTCAATTAAGAAAAAGCCTTCTACCAATGTATAGGATGCCCCTCAAACCCGAGCCTCAAGAGCGATTAGCATTTTTAATAGGTGTTTTTTTAGCTATTCCCTTAGGAATTGCAGCTGTTTTTTATACGAAAAAGCAAATTTTAAATAGAAGGCTAGAAAATTTATATTCTGTGTTAATTGGAGTTTTTTCTCTTTTTACTTTCACTGTTATTATATCTAATCATGTTATTCAAATACCACTCGATGAAAAACACTACTTTGGTTTATATGATGTTAAACAGATTCCTTTGATAATTGCTGTTTTTATTGTTTTGCTGATAGCAGTAAAATTAAATATGAGGTATTTTGATAGCGATATAAAAAATAGCTTAACAAAAAAAATTATAAATATCGTAGCATTTACTCTAGTGTCTGTATTCATTATTATTAATAATATTGCTTTGAATGTGAGACAAGCATATATGCTTGAAGCTGACATTCACTTTGAAGCTATTTTTTACTCAGTTTCTCAAGTGATGAACGGTAAGAACGTATTAGTCCACTTTGCATCTCAATATGGACTGTTTGCTGAGCTATTAAAGCCCCTTTTTTCTATATTTAATAATCCGATAGTCTCATTTAGTGTTGTAATGTGTATTATGCAGTTGATTGCTTCATTTTTATTATTTAGTATTGTTAATTCATCACTTAAGTCTACTTCCATAAAATGTTTTGCATTTATAGCGTTAGCTTGGTTTATGGGCTCTAATTTTTACTTTGAGGAGTACTATCAAATTTTTCCAATTCGATTTTTCTTTCCTGTATTAGGGCTGTTTTTGTTTTATACATTATGGAAGTATGAGCAAGACTTGTTTAGAACTATAGTAATCGGGTTAGTAGTCGCTACAGGATTAATTTGGAATCTTGAATCTGGTATTGCACTTTTTGGTGCTTATATGGTCACTATTTCAATGCGATTTTTTTTCCCACTTCTAATACTAAAAACGTTCAACAAACGAGAACTTAATAAAATTTGTATCTCGTTGTTATCTATCATTTTATATGTTCTTTTAATTGTATTTATTATATACAGAGATTCAATAGTTAATGTAAACTTTTTAGATCTTATTAAGTATCACAAGATTTTTTACATGATGGGGTTTGGTATGTTGCAAATGCCAACTTATCCCCATTTATGGATGGTTGTAATATGCATTTACTTTACTTCTATCATTGTAGGAATGAGAGGACATATAGTTGGAAAAGTAACTCGTTATACAGAGTTACAGTTATTTCTGGGAATTTTAGGAATTGGTCTTTTTGCTTATTATCAGGGTCGCTCACATGATGTGGTGCTTTCTTTTGTTATTTGGCCAGCGATTGTTGCTGGTTTTATATTAACTGATAAAATTTTCAGGGCCGTTAGATCAAACACAATAAATAAAGTTTACTTGTGGTTACCTGTTTCTGCTATTGGATTTTCCTTATTAGTTTCAATATCACTAATTGCCTCTATTCCTCAAACATGGAAAATAGCGCAGGAGCGTATTGCAGGTGCTTTAAGCCCAGTTATTTCTTCAAGAATTCAGCAAAATATAGATTTTATTAAAAAAGCAACTGGTGAAAAAACATCAGCGGTTATTCTCACTAAAGGACAATCAATCTATTACGCGATGGCAAATTTATCATCTAGTATTTCTGGTCAAGGCTTAGCTGAAACTATATTATTAGCTGACTTTGAAAAAATAATGTCAGAAATATATAACAAGGATGTTGGTGATTTATTTATTGCCAAACAAGAATTGACGTATCTTCCTATTGATTATGATCGCATTAAAGAAAAATATGATTTAGTAAACACAAATAAAAATGGTTTGAGTCATTTTGTGTGGAAAGTAGACCGAAATCTAATTAAAACTGACATGACTTATTCAAAGAAAAGCGATTAGTTAATTAAATTTTAATATTTATATTTTCATTAATAAGGCTAATTAAAAAATGGCTTTTAATTATAATACAGCGAAAGTTGCTAATTGTACTCACTTATCTATACTTCAAAGCATTACCCAAAATCGACTGACTCTGGCAGATGTATTGGCCTTAATTGTTGGCTCAGTCTATATTCTGTATATAAATCATCCATTTTATTTGTTCGCTGATGCATCTGTGATTGGGTGGTACGACGAGTTTGACCTAGGTATTGTTCATGAAATGCTCTATTTAAAATCTGGAGCACTTGATTTTAATCATCAAATGGCAGGAGGTGCTTCTTTAGCATCTTCTAACTTCCATGCAAATGGTCTCAATATTTATCACTATCTATGTCAGGCTATTGGTTTGAAGTGGGGAACGATTACGTTTCGGTTAGCTGGGCAGTGGCTGTTTTTTATTACTTTATATTTTTGGATTCGCTCTCTTTGTCAGACTCAACAACTGAAGTTTCAGCAGTCATCAACAATATTTTTGATTCCTGCACTGAGTTGTATTGGTAGTCTACTAGCTGCGTACAGCCAACCCTATGTTTATGGATGGGCTTTAGCTGGATATGGTTACACTTTTATTTCTCTGTCGCTATTTGCATTGATTGTATTGTCAGGCAATCTAACATTTTATTCAAAGTTAACCGTACTGTTATTCTTGGCGCTGCTTCAATCTTCATTATTTAGTATGGTAGTTGTATTTGCCTTTCAACTACCATCTTTTTTATTATTGGCAGCATTATTAATGAAAGATAATAGGAAGTTGAATTATCGCCAAATAATTTTCTTCTGCATTATTGCTGAAGCTGCTGTCATGTTATTTTCTATCTCAGAGGTATCAAGTATTCTCGCTATAGCTGATGAGTCTGCTCGTCTCAACAGATTTGATAATTTTAACGCACTATTTAATCGAAATGGTTTATCGATTTCAGAGGCTTTCATGAAAGGTGTAGAAAATTTCACGAATGCCTATTACTCTGGATTATTTAGCCTTGGGAAAATTGAACAGCCAGGTTTGTTTCCCAACCCTACCGGGCTTCTACTTATTTTAGGTTGTATTATTGTAATTCACGTAGCTATTTTTAAAAAATTAACAGCTATTTTTCTTTTTGTTCTCTTCTTTATAGTTAGCTATGGTCATTCACTGCTCTCTGTTTTTCCCTTCTTCTCTACCTATCGCTGGGATCAGATAGCTATATTTAATCATCAGTTTTTTGTGCTTTTAGCCATTCCATTGTTAGTAAATATTTATCAATGGCCTGCCAGCGGTGAAAAAAATATTATATTATTGAATTATTTTGGTAAAATTATTCCTGTGATATGTTGTATGCTATTTTCATATCACCTTTATGTTTCATCATATAATATGCTGTTTAGAACCTATGCTGAGTTAAAATCAGGGAATACCTGGGCGACATCAAAAGCAATTACCCTATCTGCCGAGCAATACACAAATCATCGCTCTTTCTCTTATTCAACCTATAACCCGAAACCAGAATTTGGTATTTTTTGGGGATTGAATATGCTAGATGGTGTACGCCCGTCATTTAGCTGGAGGAGGACTGCTTTTTGGTTTCACACATTAAGTAAAACGGAGAAATCAAACTGGCATACACATAGGCAAACAAATTTTTCTCTTAATGGTACCCATTTTCCAGCGTTGTCAATGGGAAGTGTGCGATATGTTATTAGTTCTGTAAAATTACCCCAGTTTAGCAATGAGAAACAATTGATTAAGAGTAAGTCTGTTTGTGAGTATACTGTACTTTGCTCAGTATTCGATTATGTTAATTCAAAACTCAAACCTATTTCTGCAGTTAAGGACGTTTACATGTATGAATTAGAGCATCCTTGGGAAATGGCTTTCTATCCTTCAAATATAATAATATCAGACTTTTCAGATACTACACCTGAATATTTTAATCAGCTTAAACACTTAGAAAAACATAATGTATTGTTTCCTACAGAACTTTCTCAATGGATTAATAAGAAAGTTCATAATAAAAGAAGTTCAAAGCCCGATATTACTTTTTCGTCAAATGGTTATATCCTGTCAAATATTCTAGATTCGTCGTTGGTCATTCTAAATCAGGAGTATTCTCAAAATTGGACAGCATACTGTGATACTGGTAAGGCACAGGATGTTGTTAGGGCGGAGATAGTACCAGTTAATGGTATAATGATGGCAATCAAAATTCCAAATAAATGTAAAAGCCTACGTGTAACCTATAATAACAAAAGCTTATTATATGGTATATTGGGCTTAATTAAGCCTGATTTGTTAGTTGCAGAATCAGATAATTATATATCAACGGTTGCTTCTATGTAAGCAAGGGTTGATGTAACTAAAAAATTATTTAACCATATTATTTCTTTATAAAAATATACAATAATATCTGTATTATGAGAATTTTATATTTTCATCAACACTTTTCAACACCCAAAGGATCAACTGGTATTCGATCATATGAAATGGCACGTCGTTTAATATACCACGGTCATGAGGTTACTATGGTCTGTGGCAGTTATGGTGGTGCAGAAACAGGACTAAAAGCTTCCTTTAAAAATGGTTGTCGAAAGGGAGTAGTGGATGATATTCATATAATTGAGTTTGATCTTGCTTATTCCAATAGTGATGGGTTTTTAAAGCGAACAGCTTCTTTTATTAAGTTTGCTCTACGAAGTATTAGCCTTGTATTTAGCGAAAAATATGATGTGGTTTTTGCTACATCGACTCCATTGACTGCAGGGATACCCGGAATATTCGCTCGTTGGATACGAGGCAAAACGTTTATTTTTGAAGTACGTGACCTTTGGCCAGAATTACCAAAAGAAATGGGCGTTATTAAAAACCCTTTAGTCTTGGGGTTAATGTCTATATTAGAGTGGATTTCATATCGATCGGCGCATCGATGTATTGGACTGTCTCCTGGAATTATGGATGGGATTGTGAAATGTGGTGTAGCTAAGTCAAGAATTGCACTTGTTCCAAATGGTTGCGATTTGGAAATATTTGGTAAAGTAGTTGAAAGTTGGCGTCCTGAGGGTGTTAATGAAAATGACTTCATAGCTATCTTTACTGGCACACATGGTATTGCTAATGGTCTTGATGCTGCTTTGCATGCAGCAAAAGAGTTAAAGAAACGGGGGCGTGATGATATTAAATTAGTTCTGGTTGGTCAGGGTAAACTAAAGCATCAGTTACAGCAGTTTGTTAATCAAGAAAAATTAGATAATGTTATATTTCATCCTCCTGTTGATAAGGAAGCGCTTTCAGGATTAATGGCAAGTGCTGATATAGGAATGCAATTGTTAGCTAATGTGCCTGCATTTTATTATGGTACTTCTCCAAATAAGTTTTTTGATTATATATCAGCAGGATTACCTGTATTGAATAATTATCCTGGTTGGTTAGCAGGCATGATTAAAAAACAACAATGTGGGTTTGCTATTCCTCCTGATGACCCATCAGCTTTTGCTGATGCGTTAGAGAAAGCTTCAGCAAATAAAGATCAGCTAATGACAATGGGGCATAATGCTAGAATCCTTGCGGAAAAATCGTTTAATCGTCAAAAACTTGCAGATCAATGGGTAGATTGGGTAACTAAAGAGGTATTCCATGAAGCGACTATTTGACGTTGTTATGGCTTTTATTGCTATTATTTTTTTATTTCCTATTCTGTTGTTTATCATGTTAGTCGTTCGTATTAAATTAGGTTCCCCTATTTTTTTTCAACAAGTTAGGCCTGGATTAAATAAAGCCTCTTTTAAATTAATTAAGTTTCGATCAATGTTAAATAAAGTTGATGATGAAGGGTATCTTTTACCAGATGAAAAACGACTCACCGACTTTGGTAAATGGCTTCGTGCTACAAGCCTTGATGAATTACCAGAATTGTGGAACGTACTAAAAGGAGATATGAGTATAGTGGGGCCGAGACCTCTTTTGATGGAATATTTACCTTTATATTCAAAAGAACAAGCTCGTCGTCACTCCGTCAAGCCAGGTATAACTGGTTGGGCTCAAGTGAATGGTAGGAATGCGATTAGCTGGGATGATAAGTTCAAATTAGATGTTTGGTATGTTGATAATAACAGCTTATGGTTAGATATAAAAATTATTTTTTTAACTATTAAAAAGGTTTTTAGTAGAGCAGATATCAATCAGGATGGAGAAGCTACAATGTCAAAATTTACTAATAATAATTAAATGAAGAAACTTGCTATTATAGGAGCAAGTGGCCACGGTAAAGTAATTGCTGATGCTGCCCAATTATCAGGCCAATGGTCAGACATTGATTTTTTCGATGATAATTTTCCTGGGATTAAATCAATTGAACCTTGGCGAGTTGTAGGGAGTACATTTGATTTTCTTGAAAAAAGTAAATTGTATGAGGGTGTTATCGTTGGTATAGGTGATAACCATAGTCGCTTAAATAAACAAAACTCCCTTAAAGAAGTTGGGGTAATTTTAACAACAATAATACACCCTAAAGCAGTAGTAAGTCCTTTAGCTACTTTAGGGGAGGGAGTCGTGGTCATGGCTGGGGCTGTTGTTAATGCTGGTGCAATAACTGGGGATGCATGTATTATTAACTCAAATGCAGTTGTTGAACATGACTGTATATTAGATGTTGGTGTACATTTAAGTCCTGGTGCCTGCTTGGCAGGTGGTTGCCAAATTGGACGATGTTCTTGGTTAGGTATTGGCTGTTCAGTTAGGCAACTTACTACTATTACGGATGATGTGGTAGTTGGTGCTGGGACAGTTGTAGTTAAAAATATTGTTAAAGCTGGAGTATACGTAGGTAACCCTGCATATAGATTAAATTAGCATCTTTCATGGAAGAAAGTTTATGTTGAATACGCAGTTTTCCCCGTGGCCAGCCTACAGTCAGGAAGAGGCAGAAGCGGTTAAGAATATTTTATTATCAAATAAAGTGAACTATTGGACTGGCAATGAAGGGAAAGCATTTGAAAAGGAGTTTGCTGCTTGGGTAGGCAGTGAATATGCAATTGCCGTGAGTAATGGTACGGTTGCATTAGAGCTCTCATTGGCTGCCTTAGCTATAGTGCCAGGTGATGAAGTAATTGTTACTCCTCGTACTTTCTTTGCTACTGTAAGTAGTATTGTTAATATTGGTGCAAGGCCTGTGTTTGCTGATGTAGATATAAACTCGCAGAATATTACCGTTGACTCAATTAAACAAGTACTTTCATCTAAGACAAAAGCCATAATTTGCGTTCATCTGGCAGGTTGGCCTTGTGATATGGACCCTATAATGGAGTTAGCAGAGCAACACCACTTATATGTTATTGAAGACTGTGCTCAAGCCCATGGAGCAAAATACAAAGGCAGGTCCGTTGGGAGTATTGGGCATATTGGAGCATGGTCATTCTGTCAAGATAAAATTATTACGACAGGTGGAGAAGGAGGGATGGTAACCACCAGCGACCAAGCACTGTGGCTGAAAATGTGGAGTTTAAAGGATCATGGTAAAAGCTGGAAAGCTGTTTATGAACAACAACATCCTCCCGGATTCAGATGGCTACACGAAGGTTTTGGCACAAACTGGCGTATGACAGAAATGCAAGCGGCAGTTGGACGAATCCAGTTAAAACAGATGAGTGAGTGGGTGAAAAAGCGTCAATTGTTTGCTGAGAGAATTAATAACGCCTGCGAAAAATACGACTGTATAAGAGTTACCAGGCCCCCTAGCAGTATCCAGCATGTATATTATAAATGTTATGTTTTTGTCAAACCTGAAAAACTGCCTAACAACTGGTCAAGAAACAGGATTATTGAAGAAATAACAAAAAGGGGAGTCCCTTGTTACCAGGGAACATGTTCTGAAGTCTATTTAGAAAAAGCATTTGATAAAACTCAATTTCGCCCAACCAAGCGCTTACCTATTGCTAAGCAGTTGGGTGAAACTAGTTTAATGTTTTTAGTACACCCTAGCTTGACAGAAGGGGAGCTAGAAAAAATGTGCTTTACAATTAATGAAGTGTTGTCTCTTGTAGAATCGTAGGATCAAACTGTAGTTTCAAGTTGCTCTGAGTTTGAGTCATGTTGACTACATGCCGTTGAGCTATGTATCTTATCCCCTTGGCCACTACCTGTAATGGTCTTAAATATCAGGTGAAAATATAAGCTGAGGTTAAGCTGTTTGACCATTAATGTATCAACTTTGGCAAGTTTCTTGGGGGTTGACATGTCGATATTATTGACTTGTGCAAGGCCTGTAATACCAGGTCTGCAATTGTATACTCCCCTTCTGGTTCTCTCTTGAATAAGCTCAGTTTGGTTTAATAAACAAGGTCTTGGTCCAACAAGACTCATTTGACCAAGCAAGACATTGATGAGTTGAGGTAATTCATCCAGTTTAGTTTTTCGTAAAAAATTACCTAGAGGCGTAACAGCCTTTGCATCTACTAGATGTGTTCCCAGTGATGCGGTTTCAGGATGCATTGTTCGAAATTTAACTAGTTTGAACGGCTGGTTATTTTTACCTATACGCTGTTGTATAAATAGTGGTTTACCCGTATCAAAATAACCTACCAGCGTTAAAATAAGCAGTACCGGCCAAAATATTAACAAACCAACTAACGCTGCAACAAAATCAATTACTCTAAGCATACCGCCCAGCTTACTTACCAATCACAAACAAAAATCGTATGGAGCGAGTCAATAAGCTGCAATTATACTTCATTGGCTGAGATAAAACGAGCCCTAAAAACAAGTGTTTTTCAGTAAGCTTGTTAAGCTTTAATTAATCCTATCCTACCTCTCTTCAATATCTTGTCCCCCCCTTAATCATCCCTTACTTCTCTTTGTTTTCACTCATCAAACAAATCAAAACTTGTGGTGTACAAAAAAACACTCACTCTCTAAAAGTAAGGGTTAGTGTTAAACAATAAGAAAGTTAAGGGTTAGTGTTAAACAATAAGGTGGTGTTAATCAGAGTGAACTCTCTAGACTATTACCAACCGGCTCTTAATTGGCAGAATCTATTAATAATAAGCACTTTTATTATATAATTGTGCTTTTGTAACTCTTGGTCAGAGTTGTAGCCTGATAAGCAATTGGAGTAGAAGTATGCAATGCCATTCACAGCTTTCTATCTATAGCTCATATATTGATGCTATCTATAGCTCCGATCCCCTTACCCTACATACTTTTTCTGCTCAGTTAAATTTATCTGTTCAAAAAATGACCTTCAAGATGTTGGTGTAAGCACTTAGATGAGAATGCTTATCAAAAAACCTCTATAACAAAGTTTCTAGAGGTTGTCATTACGTTTATGGCTAGCGCCGTAATGAAGAGAAAGAAATAACTGAATATCGCAAGGCCATACAAAAAACAAATGGGCCTTTTTATAAAGTTCTCAGGAAAATAACTGTAAATCCTGGGGCGGTAGCGTGCTTAAAAATTATCGTTTATTAAAATGGCTAGGTTAGGTTACATACATTAAAGAGCGTAGGCACAAGTTTTTATATATTGATATTAAATCTAATTGTATGCTAGGTGGTTAATTTATAATGAAAATTTTAGTAACAGGAGGAGCTGGATTTATAGGCTCGGCTGTTGTTCGGCATATCATAAATAAAACAAATGATAGAGTTATTAATGTAGATAAGCTGACTTATGCAGGAAATCTTGAGTCGCTGAAAAGCGTAACTAATAACGATAAATATGTATTTGAACAAATTGATATTTGTGATCATTTCTTATTGAAGAAAGCTTTTACTACACACAAGCCTGATGTAGTAATGCATTTAGCAGCAGAGAGTCATGTAGACCGTTCCATTGATGGCCCAGCAGCGTTTATTGAAACCAATATTGTAGGTACCTATACATTACTTGAGGTAGCTAGGGAATATTGGAATAATCTAAGTGATGAGAAAAAAACAATATTTCGTTTTCACCATATTTCTACTGATGAAGTATATGGCGACCTGGGAGATAGCAAAGCGCTATTTTTAGAAACGACATCATACTCGCCTAGCAGCCCATACTCTGCTTCTAAAGCTTCAAGCGACCATCTTGTGCGTGCATGGCATCGTACTTATGACATGCCAGTTTTAATCACCAACTGCTCGAATAATTATGGTCCTTACCATTTCCCTGAGAAATTAATTCCATTAATAATTTTAAATGCATTAGAAGGTAAAGCTTTACCTGTTTATGGTGATGGTAAACAAGTACGTGATTGGCTGTATGTAGAAGATCATGCAGCTGCACTTTATAAGGTTGCCACTGCTGGAAAAGTGGGAGAAACCTATAATATAGGTGGTCATAATGAAAAGACAAATATAGAAGTAGTCAAAACAATTTGTGCTTTATTAGAAGAGTTAGTCCCCAATAAACCTAACGATATTAGCCAATATCAAGACTTAATTACTTATGTTCAAGACCGTCCAGGTCATGATTTACGGTATGCAATTGATGCCACGAAAATTGAACTGGAATTAGGCTGGAAACCAATAGAAACATTTGAATCAGGGATTCGCAAAACAGTTCAATGGTATTTAAATAATCAAGAGTGGTGGAGCCGAGTACTCGACGGATCTTATAGTCGAGAGCGTTTAGGAGTGGAGGCAAATTAGAATATGAAAGGTATTATATTAGCAGGAGGCTCGGGTACACGATTGTACCCAATTACTCGAGGCGTATCTAAGCAGTTATTGCCTGTTTATGATAAACCAATGATTTACTATCCCCTTTCAACCCTCATGTTAGCAGGTATTCGGGACATCTTAATTATTACAACACCTGAAGATAATGAAAGTTTTAAACGTCTTCTTGGGGATGGTTCTGACTTTGGGATTAACCTTGAATATGCTATTCAGGAAAGCCCTGATGGTTTGGCACAGGCATTTATTATTGCTGAAGAGTTTATTGGAAAGAATACCTGCTGTCTTGTATTAGGTGATAATATCTTCTACGGTCAATCTTTTAGTAGTATGCTGAAAAAAGCAGCTACCCGAGAGTTCGGTGCAACTGTGTTTGGTTATCAGGTGAAAGATCCAGAGCGTTTTGGTGTCGTTGAATTTAACAGTGACATGAAGGCTATTTCCATTGAAGAGAAGCCAACAGCACCAAAGTCTAACTATGCTGTAACGGGCTTATACTTCTACGATAATCGAGTTGTTGAATTTGCAAGGTCTGTGAAACCTTCTGCTCGTGGTGAATTGGAAATTACCAGCATTAACCAAATGTATCTCGAAGATGGATCTTTGCATGTAGAGCAATTGGGGCGTGGATTTGCTTGGTTAGATACAGGTACTCATGAAAGCTTACACGAAGCATCGTCATTTGTTCAGACCATAGAGCATCGACAAGGTTTAAAAATAGCTTGTCTTGAAGAAATTGCGTGGCGTAATGGCTGGCTCACAGATATAGAATTGCTACACATAGCCAGCTCTATGATGAAAAATGAATATGGTGTTTATTTAAAATCTTTACTCTATTAACCAAGGCTATTTAAGTAAAGTAATGAAAGTATTAGTTACGGGTTGTAGAGGTCAAGTAGGTACTTACCTTAAGAAGCAACTAAAATATAAGGATGAAGTTGAGGTTATAGCTGTAGGTCATGAAGAATTGGACATCACAAATGGATCAGCAGTTATTAACCTTGTAACAAACTTTCAACCAGATTTTATAATTAATGCGGCGGCTTTTACTGCTGTAGATAAAGCTGAGGTTGATAGAGAACTTGCATATAAAGTTAATAGAGATGGAGCTCTCTTTTTGGCCAAAGCAGCTGAGTTAGTCAATGCAGTTGTATTACATATATCTACAGATTATGTATTTGATGGTGCGCTCAATAGAAGTTATATAGAAACAGATGAGCCATCGCCAAACAATGTTTATGGAGCAAGTAAACTTGCTGGTGAAAAAGCAGTTATTAAATATTGCTCAAAGTATATAATTCTCCGTACAGCTTGGGTATTTGGTGAATATGGTAATAACTTTGTAAAAACAATGCTTAAACTGGGGCAGGAAAAAAAGGAGCTTTCTATTGTTGGTGACCAGTATGGAGGTCCTACATATGCTGGTGATATTGCTTCAACTTTAATAAGCATTGCAGAAAAAATAAATAATAGTAATGACGTTCAGTATGGTGTTTACCATTATTCTGGGGGGGCATATGTAAGTTGGTATGACTTTTCAGTTGAAATTTTTAAGTCGGCTACTGAAAGACTAGTTCTTGACAGAGCACCTATATTGAATTCAATACCTACCGCAGATTATCTCACTCCGGCTGAGCGTCCCGCGAACTCATGCCTAAACTGCCAAAAAATAGAAACACAATTTGGTATTAAACCAAGTAATTGGCAGCAAGCATTAAATAACATTCAAGCTTACATATAATTTTACCTAATTATCACTATACCTAAGCCATTAGCTGCTGTATATTTGAACAGTATGGCAATTTGATTGAGAAGGTATAAA